>JAYSRZ010000115.1:0-5723 GCA_043720775.1 Variovorax sp.
TAATGCAGCTTCAAAATCGGCTTGGTTCATCATAAATCTCCGTTTATACAAACTCAATAATTTGCTGATCCACGCTCAGCGATTCGCCTTTGGCAGCCAACACCTTGCCCACCACGCCATCCGCTGCTGCGAACAACACATTTTCCATCTTCATCGCCTCAATCACCGCCACGCGCTCACCCGCTTGCACCTTTTGGCCAACGCTAACAGCCACATCCACCAGCAGCCCCGGCATCGGCGAAAGCACATATTTGCTCATATCCGGCGCGCTCTTGTGCGGCATGAGCTTGTGCAGCTCAGCGGCGCGCGGCGAAAGCACGAGCGCATCAATCTGCGCGCCGTTGTGCAAGACACGGTAGGCCAGCGGATCAGCTTTGGAGCCACGCTCGACTTGCGCCGTGAAAGGCAAGCCGTTGATGCTGCCGTGAATAGCGATATCGTTCAAACGCGAACTGCTATGAATTTCGTAGCTAGTAGCGCAGATAACTAGCCGGGCAAAACCCACTTTTCCTTGTATTTCTTCTACATGCACAGGCGTGTAAGTATGTTTGCCCTCTCTGCCCAACGTGATCACCACGTAATCACTTTCTAGTTTGACCTCATAGCCAGCCAGCTGCCCGCTGATGCCCGCAGCCCGCTCATGCGTTTTGCGACGCACGAAAGCGGCAATCGCTTGCAACACCTGTGGATCATCATGCGGTACATCTTCGCTGCTAAAGCCTTGGCCATAGTTTTCCGCAATAAAGCCGGTATTGAAATCCCCGCTCACAAATTTTGGATGCGCGAGCAGCGCCGCTTGGAAAGGAATATTGCTCTGCACACCGCGAATCACAAAAGCGTTCAGCGCCTCGCGCATCTTCACAATCGCTTCCGTGCGGCTTTGGCCATGCACGATGAGCTTGGCGATCATCGAGTCGTAGTACATCGGAATCTCGCCACCATCTTGCACGCCAGTATCCACGCGCACGCCTTGCAACTCTTGCGTGTTTCCCTGCCACATGCTTTGCGCAGGCGGCTGAAATCTCACAAGCCGCCCAGTGCTCGGCAGGAAATTGCGAAACGGATCTTCTGCATTGATCCGACATTCCATCGCCCAGCCATTGCGCTGCACCTGCGCTTGAGAGAGCGGCAGCTTCTCCCCAGCCGCCACACGAATCATCAGCTCCACCAAATCCAAGCCCGTGATGCACTCCGTCACCGGGTGCTCCACCTGCAAGCGCGTGTTCATCTCCAAAAAGTAAAAATCCTGATCTTTGCCCACGACGAATTCCACTGTGCCCGCGCTTTGGTAGTTCACCGCCTTGGCCAAAGCCACCGCTTGCTCTCCCATGGCCTTGCGCGTGGCCTCGGTAATAAAGGGTGATGGCGCTTCTTCAATCACCTTCTGATGCCGCCGCTGAATCGAACACTCCCTTTCATTGAGGTAAATCACGTTGCCATGCGAATCCCCCAACACCTGAATCTCAATATGCCGAGGTTCTTGCACAAATTTTTCAATAAACACGCGGTCATCGCCAAAGCTATTGCGCGCCTCATTGCGGCAGGAAGTAAAACCCTCAAGCGCTTCCTTGTCGTTGTGCGCCACGCGCAGCCCCTTGCCGCCCCCGCCCGCGCTCGCCTTGATCATCACCGGATAGCCAATGCCCTTCGCAATTTCCACAGCTTGGCTTGCCGATTCAATCGCATCGTTGTAGCCCGGAATGCAATTGACCTTCGCCTGCGTAGCCAGCTTCTTAGAAGCAATCTTGTCCCCCATCGCCGCAATCGAATAGTGCTTCGGCCCAATAAACACAATACCCTCTTCCTCGCAACGCTTAGCAAAGCCCTCGTTTTCCGACAAAAATCCGTACCCAGGATGAATCGCCTGCGCCCCAGTTTGTTTAGCAGCAGCAATGATCTTGCTAGAGTCCAAATAGCTCTCGCGCGAAGGCGCAGCGCCGATATGCACTGCCTCGTCAGCCAACTGAACATGCCGCGCATCTTTGTCAGCATCTGAGTAAACAGCGACAGTAGCAATGCCCATCTTTTTGGCAGTAGCCATCACACGGCAAGCGATTTCGCCACGGTTGGCAATTAATATTTTTGTAAACATAGTCATTCTTTCAAAAACACTCACATTTGAACTTTGGCTCGCGGCGCCATCCAGTCGCGTTAGCACCCGTGTAAAGAGGATTCACGGGTACTTGAGTCATAGCCCCGTTCTTTGGCTCACAGCTTTTCTTGCAAGATAGCTGCCTTGCAGCTTCAATATCCTTTTGCGTGTCTCGCCTAGACTCAACTGTATGCAAAAACTGTGAGAGAAAAAACGTCATAGCGCTGACGCCAAGCATCGCAATCCAAAAGCGATGCCACCCACTCTTTTTTAAAGAGTAGCGATCTGCGAATATCAATATCTTGGAATTCAAATTCATTTCATCAAAGATAGATAAGTACTTTTGTGATCAAGTTGACTGCCAATGGAAGGGCGGGCTGCTTGAGTGTTTTGCGTAGGTAAAGGAGGAGGCACGCGCGAAGCGCCAGCCGGGGGACACGAAGCAAAACGCTCGGGCAGTCTGCTCAAGAACAATTGGTCATGTGCGAATGCGTTCATACGCTGGCTTAGAGCGGAATGTTTCCATGCTTACGCCACGGATTTTCTAGCTTTTTATCTTTCAACATCGTCAGGCTTCTGCAAATGCGCTTACGAGTCTCATGCGGCAAGATCACATCGTCAATGAAGCCGCGTGCGCCTGCAACAAAAGGATTAGCGAAACGCGCTTTGTATTCCGCTTCGCGAGCAGCCAATTTTTCTGGATCTTTTTTCTCTTCACGGAAGATGATCTCGACTGCGCCTTTTGCGCCCATCACAGCAATCTCTGCATTCGGCCAAGCCAGATTTACATCGCCGCGCAAATGCTTGGAGGCCATCACGTCATATGCGCCGCCATAGGCTTTACGGGTGATCACGGTGATTTTTGGCACTGTAGCTTCCGCATACGCATAAAGCAGCTTCGCGCCATGTTTGATGATGCCGCCGTATTCTTGGCTCGTGCCGGGCATGAAGCCGGGCACATCGACGAAGGTGATGATGGGGATGTTGAACGCATCACAAAAGCGCACAAAGCGTGCGGCTTTGATAGAGCTTTTGATATCCAAGCAACCTGCGAGCACCAGCGGCTGATTAGCCACAATGCCGACGCTTTGGCCATTCATGCGCGCAAAGCCAATCACAATGTTTTTGGCGTAATCGGGTTGCAGCTCGAAGAAATCGCCATCGTCCACGGTTTTATGAATCAGCTCTTTGATGTCATACGGCTTGTTCGCGTTATCGGGCACGAGTGTATCCAAGCTCATATCGATGCGATCCGCCTTGTCGCCGCTGGGGCGCACAGGCGCTTTCTCGCGATTATTCAGCGGCAAGTAATTAAAGAAGCGCCGCAGCATGATGAGCGCTTGCACATCGTTGTCAAAAGCCAAATCCGCCACGCCGCTCTTGGTCGTGTGCGTGATCGCTCCGCCGAGCTCTTCAGCGGTCACTTCCTCATGCGTCACCGTCTTCACCACTTCAGGCCCCGTGACAAACATATAAGAGCTGTCTTTCACCATAAAGATGAAGTCCGTCATCGAAGGCGAATACACCGCGCCGCCCGCACTCGGCCCCATGATCATGCTGATCTGCGGCACCACGCCGCTGGCAAGCACGTTTTTCTGGAACACATCGGCATAGCCGCCGAGCGACGCCACGCCTTCTTGAATCCGCGCGCCGCCCGAATCATTGAGCCCAATCACCGGCGCGCCCACCTTCATCGCCTGATCCATCACTTTGCAAATCTTCTCGGCATGCGCCTCAGAAAGCGCCCCGCCAAACACCGTGAAATCTTGGCTGAAAGCAAAGGCCAAGCGCCCATTGATCATGCCGTAGCCCGTGACCACGCCATCACCGGGAATCTTGTTTTGATCCATGCCAAAGTCTGCGCAGCGATGCTCCACAAACATGTCCCACTCTTCAAACGAGCCTTCATCAAACAACACCTCCAGCCGCTCACGCGCTGTGAGCTTGCCCTTGGCATGCTGCGCATCAATGCGCTTTTGGCCACCGCCTAGTTTGGCAGCGGCGCGTTTGCTTTCTAACTGTTCAAGAATCGTTTGCATTGCTTTAGCTTCCTTCGATTTTTTTCGATTGCTGGATTTGATAAAAAAATTCTCCGAGCGCTTGCAGCATCACCACATCGCGCCCCCAAGGTTTGCGCGATTGCGGCAAATGCCTCAGCCAAGTGATGCGAGAGCTGGTTTTTATAACGATATCAAACACTGGCCGGCTCATAATCTGCGTGAAGTGCTCATATTTTGATAGCATATCCGACCAACTCGCATGAGACTGGCGCAGAGCCCACACCGTGGAATGCAAATACGCCAACCAATCGCGAGCCTGCGCATGCTCAAGCGGCATCACGCTGGCTGGATCATCTTCAAAATCAATAAACCATGTTTGACCGTGATACCAGAGGCAATTGCGTGCAAAGGCTTGGCTGAGCGCTTGCCCACGCGAATGCACATGCCCAATCGCCTTCGCGCCTTGCAGCCAAATGCGCAAGCGCTCAGGCATGGCTACATCACTTTGCAAGCTCTCCAGCAAATTCGGTGCATCCACATATTCGATGGCAAACCATTGCGCAGCGCTGTGCAGCACAGCAGGCACTTGCACCCCCGCTTCGCGCAAAGCGCGTAGGCGCAACACCTCAGTATTTTGCGCAACTGCGCCGCCCGGTGCAGGAGCAGCTTTGATCATCGGCAAATTGAACAGATAAGCCAATCCACTCAGCATTGCATAGCGAATAGGATGCCGCTGCTGCCGCTGCGCTTTCACCAGCACGGGTCCTATCGAGGTTTGAATCACATCAAGCCGCTGAGTTTGCCAAAACTGGCTGCGCTCGATCACGTTCACATCCTCAGATTTGAGCGGGGCAACAAAGGACAAGCTCATGCGCTCGCACCCGAGGGCAGATTCAAAGCATCGAGCAATTGACGCGCTGCTACCGATGCAGGCACTTGCCCTTCCAACACTTGGCTTTGGAGAGCAGGCAATAGCTTCTTCACACTTGCGTTCGAGTCAAAGCGCTGCCTTAGCCCGGCTTCAATGCGCTCCCACATCCAGTTCACAGCTTGCAGCTCGCGGCGCTTGTGCGTTTGCCCGCTGCTTTGCTGCTTTGTGTGGAGCTCATTGACTTTTTTCCAAAATTGCGCCACTCCACTGCCCTTAAGCGCTGAGAGTTGCATCACGCGCTGCGTCGCATCTCTGAAGCCGCTCGCATCATGCGGATCGCGCCCGTGGTTTTCGAAAATCCGCATACTACTTGTGATCTGAGCTTGAGCGCGCATCGCGGCATCTGGGTCAAGATCGGCCTTGTTGATCACCACCACATCCGCCAGCTCCATCACGCCTTTTTTGATCGCCTGCAAATCATCGCCTGCATTGGGCAGCTGCATCAACACAAACATATCCGTCATACCCGCCACAGCAATCTCGCTCTGCCCCACGCCTACGGTTTCGACGATCACGATGTCATAACCTGCCGCTTCGCACACCAACATCGCCTCGCGCGTGGTGGACGCCACGCCGCCGAGATTGCCGCTCGCTGGGCTTGGCCTGATGAAAGCTTTCTCATGGACGGAGAGCATCTCCATGCGTGTCTTATCTCCAAGAATCGAGCCGCCTGAGACGCTTGATGAAGGGTCAATCGCCA
>JAYSRZ010000116.1:0-5703 GCA_043720775.1 Variovorax sp.
ACGCTCGATGAAGTGCTGGGCGATGCCAGCGGAGTTACTGGCGTGCGCATCAAACACGCGCAAACCGGCGCGACGGAAGACATCACATTGAAAGGCTGCTTCATCGCGATTGGCCATTCGCCCAACACGCAAATATTTGAAGGCCAGCTGGAGATGAAAGGCGGCTACATCGTCACCAAGACCGGGCTCGACGGCTTTGCCACGCAAACCAGCGTGCCGGGTGTATTCGCAGCAGGTGATGTGCAAGACCATATTTACCGCCAAGCGATCACCAGCGCCGGCACAGGCTGCATGGCTGCGCTGGATGCGCAGCGCTTTTTAGAGCAAGCTGCTTGAGGCGTGCGCATGAACGGTCAATGCTATAATTTGAGGCTTCAATAGGCGCATAGCTCAGCTGGTTAGAGCACCACCTTGACATGGTGGGGGTCGTTGGTTCGAGTCCAATTGCGCCTACCAAAATTACAAACCGTCTAGGGTAAACCTAGGCGGTTTTTTGTTTTTCGCCTCGCGCGAAATGCCTAGAATGGTGCATCGCAGCAAGCGTTTAGCGCACGCAACACAGGAGCAACAACTTGGCCTCACCGAAGAAACCTCAAGCAGCAGCGCAAGCTGCATCGCCTGAAATTCGTATCATCAAAAAATACCCCAATCGCCGCTTGTATGACACCGTCAGCTCGGCCTACATCACGCTGGCCGAGGTTAAGCAGCTCGTGATCGACGGCAAGCCATTTGCTGTGCGCGATGCAAAGACGAGCGAAGATTTGACTCGCTCGATCCTCTTGCAAATCATTTTGGAAGAAGAAAGCGGCGGCGTGCCGATGTTCAGCGAGGCGGCTCTGGCCAATATGATTCGCTTTTATGGCCACACCATGCAGGGTTTCATGGGCTCCATGCTAGAGAAAAACATGCAAGCCTTCACCGATCTACAAGGCAAATTCGGCGCAGGCGCACTGCCCACGCTCGGCGCTGTGCCCAACGCCAGCCAATTCATGGGCAGCTTTGTAGAGCAAAGCCAAACCATGGCCGCACAAATGCAAGAGCAGATGATGGCGGCGTTTGGCATGAAACGCTGAAGAAGTGCGTTTTATGTGCTCCCGCTAAGGAATTGCAGCAATGCGCAGAATCATTTCTCTACTTATTGGCTTGGGTATCGCAGCCATATTGGCATCAATCTACATGAAGTTCAGCGGCCCGCTTGTTTACAAAGAAGTGGTCCCCACAACCTCACCAGCGCCAGTTGCTTCGGCAGATGCCCACAACTGGATCCTTTACGGCATCGTCCTTCTAAGCTGGATCACGGCTTTTATACCGATGCCGCTTTGGCTCGCTACTTTATTCGATATCGCTTTCGGCTGGGTGGCATGTGCGCTCTTCGTAGTCACTGGCGTTTTTGTGTGGCTTGCAACGCCAAACAACACTCTCCAAGACGGAACTTATGTTGCTTTTTTATGCAGTATTGCCATCCTTGCGTCGCGCTTGACACGGATCTTAAGAACAATCGCACACGGCAAGGACGACTAGCTGGCACAGAAGCTGGCCAGGTTTTATACAGCTTGCGTTCAAAGTTCGATAGACATTGCAGAACTTTGCTCTTGTGTAGTCCAGCCACACCAGCCGCAAACTTGAGTAAGCTTGTCTGAGACAATAGCGATATGACTGCTGCCGCTATTGAAACTACACCTGCCAAAATCCCTAAAGTCGGCTTCGTGAGCCTTGGCTGCCCGAAGGCGCTGACCGATTCTGAGTTAATCCTCACTCAGCTTTCAGCCGAGGGCTACGAGACTTCAAAGACGTTTGAAGGCGCAGATTTGGTGATTGTGAACACCTGCGGCTTTATTGACGACGCGGTGAAAGAAAGCTTGGATACGATTGGCGAGGCGCTTGCAGCTAATGGGCGCGTGATTGTGACGGGTTGCTTGGGCGCGAAAACGGTGGATGGCGGTGTGGACGAGGATGCTATGAGTTCGCTAGCACTGCGCGCAGATTCCATGCCGGGTAGTGAGCTAAAAGGCTCTAAAAATCATTCTGCCAATCTTGTGAGAAGCATTCACCCCAGCGTGCTCGCCGTCACGGGTCCGCATGCGACGCAAGAAGTCATGGATGCAGTGCACAAGCATTTGCCCAAGCCGCATGATCCGTTTATTGATCTGGTTCCCGCGTTTGGAATCAAGCTCACTCCCAAACATTACGCCTACTTAAAAATCAGCGAAGGCTGCAACCATCGCTGCACGTTTTGCATCATCCCGAGCATGCGCGGCGATTTGGTCAGCCGCCCTGTAGGCGATGTGTTGAAAGAGGCGAAAGCACTGTTTGAAGGCGGCATTAAAGAGCTGCTGGTGATTTCTCAAGACACGAGCGCGTATGGTGTGGATGTGAAATACCGCACGGGTTTCTTCGATGGCAAGCCGGTGAAGACGCGGATGTTTGAGCTTTGCGAAGAGCTATCGAAGCTGGCTGAGCCGCATGGCGCTTGGATTCGTTTGCATTATGTCTACCCGTATCCGCATGTGGACTCTATCGTGCCGCTGATGGCCACGGGGCGGATTTTGCCGTATCTCGATGTGCCGTTTCAACACAGCCACCCAGATGTGCTCAAGCGCATGAAGCGGCCAGCGAGCGGCGAGAAGAATCTGGCGCGCATTGAGCGCTGGCGAGAGATCTGCCCAGAGATTGTGATTCGCTCGACCTTTATCGCGGGCTTTCCGGGCGAGACGGAAGAGGAGTTTCAGCATCTGCTCGACTTTTTGCGCGAGGCAAAGATTGATCGCGCCGGTTGCTTTGCATATAGCCCTGTGAAGGGCGCTGCGGCCAATGAGCTCGATGGCATGTTGCCGCAAGAGGTGCGCGATGAGCGCTTGGCGCGGTTTATGGCAGTAGCAGAAGAAGTGTCAGCTGAGAAATTGAAAAGCCGTATCGGCATGACGATGCAAGTGCTGATCGATCACGCGCCTGCTTTGGGCAAAAAAGGTGGCAAAGGTCGAAGCTATGCTGATGCGCCGGAGATTGATGGCATTGTGCATTTGCTGCCACCCGAGAAGATCAGCAAGCAGCTTCGTGTGGGTGAGTTCACGGCGGCACGCATTGTGGGTACGCAGGGGCATGATCTCGTGGCCTTGCCTGTGTGACCTTGAGGCATGATTTGGTGGCTTTGCCTGTTTAATTTCTGATTTTTAAGCGATTTAGGCAGTTAGCCGGCGTATTTATTGCGCGGAGTGCTACTGATTTTGTAGTGTCCAACTGTTTGACGCGAGCCGCTCGCCTGCTACGTGATGTGCGCGAAAAAGCCGAGGACTGTTCTTGTGTTCGATTCTTAGCCGCAAGCGGGGAGCTGCGATCTTTTGTAGCGCTCGGTGCTTGGCTGGCCGCGCCCGACCGAGAACAGTCTTCGTTTTTTCACACCCATCACGTAGCGGATAGGCACTGTTGGCGCGTCGTTTCGATTTTTAAGCATTGCTGGCGAATCGCCGGCGTATTTCCTGCGTAGATCGCTACTATTGTCATAGAAAGCACGATGCACCAATCATCTCAACCCGCTGCGTGATGGGTGTGAAAAAACGAAGCCTTTCTTCGGTTGAGCGCGGCAAATCACGCTATCAAAACCACAAAAGATCGCAGCTCGGCGCTTGCGGCTTTGATCTGTACACGAAAGAAAGGCCTCGGCTTTTTCGCGCACATCACGTAGCAGGCGAGCGGCTCGCACGAAGACGAAGCGTCACATAAAAGCAAAAAGCCCGCAAGCAAATCGCATGCGGGCTAAGAAGCTAGAGAAATTAATTGGGTTCTGACCCCAATTAATCTTTACTTCGGAGCGAGGCGGATTGCACCATCGAGGCGGATGGTTTCGCCATTAAGTAAATCATTGTCGAATATGTGCAGAGCGAGCTTGGCGTAGTCTTGCGGCGTGCCTAGGCGCGATGGGAACGGGACGGCGGCGGCTAGTGCGTCTTGCACGTCTTGCGGCATGCCAAACATCATCGGCGTGCCCATGATGCCGGGAGCGATAGTGCAAACGCGAATGCCGAGTTTTGACAAGTCTCGCGCAATTGGCAATGTCATGCCGACGATGCCGCCTTTCGATGCCGCGTAGGCCGCTTGACCAATCTGGCCGTCGTAGGCTGCCACTGATGCGGTGTTGATGATGCAGCCGCGCTCTTTCGTTGCTTCTGGCTCGTTTCTGCTCATCGCGTCAGCGGCCAAGCGAAGCATGTTGAAGCTGCCAAAGAGATTGATCGTGATGGTGCGTTTAAAGGCATCAAAATTGTGTGGCCCGTTTTTTCCCACGGTGCGCTCGGCGCTGGCAATGCCTGCGCAATTCACCAAGCCCATGAGCTTGCCCATGGAGATGGCTTTGGCAACGACGGCTTGGGCGTCAAGCTCGCTCGTTACATCGCATTTCACGAAAACGCCGCCAATTTCTTTGGCAACCGCTTCGCCTTTATCAGCCTGCATATCGGCAATGAGCACTTTGCCGCCCGCAGCGGCCAGCATCCGTGCTGTGCCTTCACCCAAGCCCGATGCGCCGCCGGTGACGATGAAAACTTTGTCTTTGATTTGCATGATTGCTCCAGATTGAGAGATAAAGAGAATTTTGAACGCAGAGGACGCAAAAGTTACGCAGAAGACGCAGAAAAGAAACAGCCAAATTTTTGGTTTTCTCTTTTGCGACCTCTGCGAATCCTTCGCGTCCTCTGCGTTCAAAGAAATTGGTATTTGAATTTTTTATTGACGTTAACGTAAACGCCAACTCAGAATTATCAGCGATTTTGCGAGCCCCGATAATCACAGCATGCTCTCGATCAAACTGAAAATTGCGTTGCTCGCAGCGACGGTGCTTCTCCTGAATGCATGCACAACTGCGCCTGTCAAACCTGCCGATACGCCTGCCGTCGTTGCGCCACAACCCGTTGCCATCAAACGCCCACCGAAGATTGCGCTCGCCCTCGGCGGCGGTGCTGCGCGCGGCTTTGCGCATGTGGGCGTGATCGCGGCACTGGAAGAAGCTGGCATCAAGGTCGATATGGTGCTGGGCACGTCGGCGGGCTCACTGGTGGGCGCGATCTACGCTTCTGGTAAAAACGCTGCTCAGTTGCAAGAGATTGCGCTCAAGATGGAAGAAGCCGAGATCACGGATTGGACGTTGCCGTTTTTCAATCGCGGCATTTTGCGCGGTGAGGCACTGTCGAATTACATCAATCGGCAGGTCAACAACAAACTCATTGAGAGCTTGCCGATGCCGCTAGGCATTGTGGCCACCGATTTGAAGAGCGGGCAAGGCGTGTTGTTTACGCAGGGCGATACGGGGCGAGCGGTGAGGGCGAGCAGCGCCGTGCCTTCCATTTTTACGCCGGTGAAGATCGGGGATCGTGAATTCGTCGATGGCGGGCTGGTGGCGCCTGTGCCTGTGAAATATGCCAAGCAAATGGGCGCTGAGCTGATCATCGCGGTGGATATATCGGCGGCGCCTGAGGGCAATGCATCGGATGGCACGGTGGCTGTGCTGCTACAAACCTTTGCCATCATGGGCAAGAGCATCAATGAGTATGCGCTGCAAGGCGCAGACGTGGTGGTTCGGCCTGAACTGGTGGGCGTGAAGAGCGGAGACTTTACGGCCAAGCGCCGCGCGATTGATGCAGGCCGACAAGCGATGCAGCGCATGATGCCGCAGCTGCGTGCGGCGATTGCGGCGAAGTCGAAGTAAAGAGC
>JAYSRZ010000117.1:0-5667 GCA_043720775.1 Variovorax sp.
GTTTGGCCAAATGAAATGCGCCGCTGGCAATGAAGAGCACATGATCCGTTTTTACTGGGCCATATTTGGTGGACACACTCGTGCCCTCCACCAGCGGCAACAAATCGCGCTGCACGCCTTGGCGCGACACCTCTGCGCCGCCTGTCTCAGAACGCGAGGCCACTTTGTCAATTTCATCGATAAACACAATGCCGTTTTGCTCAAGGTTCTCCAGCGCCTGTGTCTTGATCTCTTCCTCATTCACAAGCTTGCCGGCTTCTTCATCGGTGAGCACTTTCAGAGCCTCGGCACTCTTCATCTTGCGAGTCTTCTTCTTATCTGAGCCCATCTGCCCAAACATGCCTTTGAGCTGCTCCGTCATCTCCTCCATGCCCGCTGGCCCCATCACTTCAAGCTGCGGGCGCGGCGCATTCACTTCCACTTCAATGTCTTTGTCGTTCAACTGCCCCTCGCGCAGCTTCTTGCGAAAGGCTTGGCGTGTGGCGTTTTCTGGCGTCTCTACGACTGAGCCTGTGCCGAAGCCCACTTCTTGCCTTGGCTGTGGCAGCAAAATATCGAGCACACGCTCTTCTGCCGCATCTTCCGCCCGCGCCCGCACAGCTTTCGTAGCAGCCTCGCGCGTCATCTTCACAGAAATATCCGCGAGATCCCGCACGATCGAATCCACATCTTTGCCCACATAACCCACTTCGGTGAATTTAGTGGCCTCCACTTTGATAAACGGCGCATCGGCGAGCTTTGCCAAGCGCCGAGCAATCTCCGTCTTACCCACGCCCGTGGGCCCAATCATCAAAATGTTTTTCGGCGTGATTTCGCCACGCAGCTTGGCATCAACCTGTGATCGCCTCCAACGATTGCGCAGTGCAATCGCCACAGCGCGCTTGGCATCGTTTTGACCCACGATGAAGCGATCCAATTCAGAAACAATTTCTTGCGGAGTCATAGAAGACATAAGACATGTTTTCGTATTGAGATTTATAAAGGAATTGATGATTCTAGGCCGCAGATACTGCGTGAAGTGCTATCTTTTTGATAGCTATTCTAAAGTCTCAATCGTGTGATGCATATTCGTGTAGATACACAGCTCCCCTGCAATCTCCAAAGATTTTTTCACAATCTCTGACGCGGTTAATGCCGTGTTGTCTAGCAACGCTTTGGCGGCGGCTTGGGCATACGCGCCTCCTGAGCCGATGGCAATGATTCCATGCTCGGGTTCGAGCACATCGCCATTGCCGGTAATGATCAGCGAAGCCTCGCGGTCGGCCACAGCTAACATCGCTTCCAAGCGTCTCAGCACGCGATCTGTACGCCAGTCTTTGGTCAGCTCAATGGCCGCGCGCACGAGATGGCCTTGGTGCTTTTCTAGCTTGCCTTCAAAGCGCTCAAAAAGCGTGAACGCATCCGCTGTCGCTCCCGCAAAACCAGCCAGCACTCGATCGTGATGAAGTTTGCGCACTTTCCTTGCCGTGCCTTTGATCACGATATTGCCCAGCGTGACTTGGCCGTCTCCACCGATGGCGACTTGCCAGCCCTGCGGCTTTTTGCGGCGCACGCTCAAAATAGTTGTGCCGTGAAACTGTTCCATTATTTTGAAATCCAAATCAATGCAGCCGCAGCTGCTTGCCGGTTAGGCTAAAAGAAAATCAATCGACGCGCGTCGTGACCTTGGCGTGCTCGCTGATGCCGATCACGTGAAAGAAAGCCGCCACCAAGCGATGCACATCGGTGAATTGCACAATGCGCCCTTCTGCTTGGCGCGCCGAGACCCAATTGAGCAAACTGCCCGCCGCAGAGAAATCCACACGCACCAATTTCGCGCAAGAAATCACCATCATGTCAGCGCCCGTCAACCGCGCCTCAAGCTTGTCGAGCACCGGGCCAGGCTCGCCCATGATCTGGCCAGACAGTTCGACGGTAGCAAGCTGTGCCGTCATGATGGAAGAGCCCGCATCAGTTTGCAGCTCAGAGACGATCGAGTCATGCACCACGTCGCCCACAATGGTTTGCCCGAGTCCTGTGTTGCCATCAGCATCGAGCAGCTTGAATTCACATCGCGCGCTTTCCCATGAAGGCGGCGAGACTTCATAAGTGACACAAAAATCTAAAGCAACCATCTCAAATTCATCAGGGCGATGCGCCACACGCATATAGGCCATCAGCAGATGCCAGCGATCTTGATCTGTGGTGTTAATGCCTGACGGCGCTGCATCGCGAAGCACCTTCTCTAACTTAGAGGTGTGCGCCATGCGCAACTGCACAGGCTGATTTGCCCAGCTTAAAAAGAGTTTGGTCAAGGGTGCGACTGATGAGTCGTCAAGTGACTGTATCGACATCCAATCCAGCGTCCAAGGCATTTGCGATCGGGCAAGCGCGGCGTTGAGCGCGGCGAGTGATTGAATGCCGAAGACTGCAGGGCTTTTCCAATCGGCCTTGCGCAAGCCACCCGTTGGCACTGGCGAATTCGAGCCCGACATCTTACTGACCATATCGGGGATAGAAAACCACATCGGAGATGAGCGGTTGAATTTGCTTGCAAAATCAATTGCAAGGCTCTCAAAACGATCATATTGACCCGTTGCACGATACAAATCAAACAATGTCAACCAAGTCTCTTCGTGCTGATGGCGTTGGCCGCGCGTGCTGACGGCTTCAATTAAACCTACTTCGGCACCACCGTCGTCACCGTTCGCAAAACGAATCGCGGCCTCTTCTAGTTCTGGATCATGCTGCACATCCGTGACATCGATTGCAAACAACTTTGAAGCCGAAAAACCAGTGGGCGCGCCAGACGCTTCATACGATGCCGCCAACCCGCCGAGTCCACCGTTAGGTTTAAGCTGTTGAATTGGTTTTGTGGCCGGCGCCGCCGCAGAGGCCCCGAAAGCCGGCGTTGTTTTGATGACCGGCTTGCTGCCGGGGGCAAAGTCTGCAGTGAAATCAAGTGCATTGTTGCTCTGGGCCGTAGACGCCACGCCTGCAGTAATGGCAGCGATAGCTTGGTTGGTAGATTCACCCATCGGGCGCACAAGCAATGGGGCAGCAGCCACAGGCACGGCAGGGCTGGAATCCCTTGAGCCCGTTGTAAATGCTACAGGTGAGCCCGGCGCGGCTGTTGCTGGCGCGACTCGCACATTTGGTAAAGCCGCAGCACGATCTACCGGTGCAATGGCACGACCCAACCCACTGCCGGCAGCGTTTTCCAAATCACTCGATACGGTTCGCGCGTAGGCCAAGGTGTTGGGAGAGGCCGGTGGTTTGATGCTGGCGCTGGGCATCGCTGGGTTGGAGGAAATATCCGACGCCGTGAAGTCGGTGCTCGGATTGACCGTCGATGTGCCACCTGCTGTGCCATGCTTGGTTTTCCACCATTGCATGGACATTTGCGCTTCGATTTCATCGATTTTCTTCAGCGTCATCGCCCGATCATCTGGACTCGACGGCATAGAGCTTTGGAAGAAAGACGGTCTGGCTGCAGCGTCAGACATGACGCCGCCATTGGCTTCACGACGGCGCAGTTTGCGCAACATATCGAATTCGCGCTTGCGCACGAAATCATTACGCCGCTTGCGCTCAATCATTTCTTTAAGCGCTTGCTTGCTCAGACCCCCATCTCTGCCTGAGCTGGCGTTATCAAGCTCGTTCCACTGCACACCTGGGCTGCGCACGAATTTCACCATCTTGGAGAATATGCCGTCCGATGAGGTGTCGTCTTTTGCCATGAAACTTTTGTGTATGAATGTTCAGTTTAGCTTGAAATCGGCTTGACCAGCGTTTGTAGCATCAATCTCCAAACATCTTCTGCTTGAGCTCACGCCTTTGCTGCGCCTCGAGGCATAAGGTAGCCGTGGGGCGAGCAATGAGGCGCGCAACGCCAATCGGCTCGCCCGTCTCGTCACAATAACCGTACTCGTCAGCATCAATGCTCAAAATGGATTGCTCAATTTTCTTGAGCAATTTGCGTTCGCGGTCTCGTGTGCGAAGCTCTAGGGCGTGCTCTTCCTCAATCGTGGCACGGTCTGCTGGATCAGGCACGACCGAGGTGTCCTCGCGAAGATGCTCGGTCGTCTCGCCTGCGTTGGCCAAAATTCCGTTTTTTAGAGCGACGAGCTTCAGCCGAAAGAAAGTCAATTGCTTGGCATTCATGTATTCGGTGTCCGGCATCGCAATCACTTCGGCATCGCTGAGCTGTTCCGCCGTTTTGGTTTTCCAATTCCCGGCGAGTTTGGGATCTTTTTTAACAGCAATTTGGGGCGGAGGCGCGAAGACCGGGGCGGAAATCGTAAAACTAGCTTTTGCAGCCGTGTTGCCGCCGTGAGGAGACATGTTGGCAGCGGATGGGGAATACGATGGAACTACGCGGGAGCCCGCTTTGGTGGGCTTGGGCGGCGCAGGCGGCGCTGCTGTAGGTTTGGCAGCAGCGACTGGAAGCGCAATTGGCTTGGCCACCGCTTTGCCTGCTGGCTTTGCCGCAGGTGCCGCAGGTGGCTTAGCCAGCGCTTTGGTGACTGGCTTGGTAGATTTCAAGGGCACTTTCTGGGGTGCCTTAGACGGCGAATGTTGGGTTGGCTTAGCAAGCGCTTTGACAGCGACTTTCGCGGCTACTTTCGCAGCCACTTTTCCAACAGGCTTGGCTATTGGCTTAGTTGCCGGCTTTGATGCTGGTTTCGTGGCAGGTTTGTTCGCTTGCTTAACCGCTGCTTTTGCAACTGCTTTTTTAATGGCAGGCTTGAGTGCTGTATTTGCTAGTGGTTTGGCAGGCATCTTTTTAGCAACTGCCTTCACACTAGGCTTTCCTTTGGACGCGGGTTTGGTTGCAACTTTAGGGGTTGGCTTAGCGATTAGCTTAGGGGATTTTGTGGGTTTTGCCATGAATTTGCCTGATGGCTTGACCGCCGCTTTGACATTGACTTTCGCTTTGGGTTTAGGTTTGACGTTCACTTTTTTTGAAGCGGCTTTAGCCAAAGGTTTTGAGGGTGATTTAGCTATCGGTTTACTGGTCGCCTTACTGGTCGGCTTGGTCAGCTTACTGACGGCTTTGCCCACCGGCTTGGCTTTGGGTGTATTTTTTGTTGAGCTTTTGCTCACAACTTTTGATTTTTTTGCTGGCGTTTTCAAACTTTGTCTCCTTTCAGCGGCAGCAAAGGCTTTTTCACACCCCTGCATTTGTGCTGAATCTGTCAAATCTGCGCTGAGTCTTTAACCACTCACCGATTGATCATCGGCGCGCGATTGTAGCGACTTCTGTACTCGCATTCCCATGATGCTAAAAAAATGTATCGATCACAGTGCTCTCTAAAACCCCAATTCATCGAAAAATCACGGAAAACGTATGCTTTTGTCGGCAAATGACTCGCTAGATATTGCTTTATGGCAAGGTCAAGCATTGCTCCAAGCCTTGCAAGAAGATATCTTTCGGCAGATCAAGGCCAATAAACACCATTTTGGACAGGCGCTGCTCGCCCTCTTCCCATTTAGGCCCCAAATCTGAGCCCATGAGCTGATGCACGCCTTGGAAGATGACTTTGCGCTCCGTGCCCTTCATGCTGAGCACGCCTTTGTAGCGCAACATGCGCGGGCCATAGACATTGACGATGGCGCCTAGAAAATCTTCCAGCTTGGCCGGATCAAAGGGCTTTTCTGAGCGGAAAACGAAGCTTTTGACGTCAT
>JAYSRZ010000118.1:0-17228 GCA_043720775.1 Variovorax sp.
TTGCTGGCGACTGAGTGTGCCGCCTGCCCAATCGATGGTGTAGCGGTTTAAGAAAAGCATGCTGTCAGGCGAATTTGCCTTGCTGCCAAAGCCGTTATCCGTGAGCACCCAATAGCTGCCGTCACTCATGCGCTTGATACCCGAGTGGCCTTGCAGTGGCTGGCCTGCGAAGGGCACGGAGATGCCGGTGGGGCGATTGGCCGAGCGGCCTTCCACAAAATCTAAGCGCTCCACGCGCGAGCCAGTCGTGAATTTGCCGCTCACGCGCAGGTCTGCGGGTGCATCCGCTGGCGCGGCGATGAAGCTGGGTGCGGGCAGGATGACGTGGCCGGCGAGGGTAGCGGGGAATTCCGTTTGTGCGGCCGTCTGGGCTTGCGTCACTGCAATGCATGAAAAGACGGTGGCGATTGCAGCGATTGATACTATTTTCATTCGTGATTCCTTGTTAATGTGGTCTGCGTTACTTCATACCGTTCGGGCTGAGCCCTTCGACAGGCTCAGGACAGGCCAAGCTCAGGGTGAACGGAGGGGAAGAAGTCAAAGTTCGCCGAGCTTGCTGCGCGCGATGAGCTTCCAAATGGCGGGTGCGCCTGTTTTTGGCAACACGATTTGGTAAATCTCATCATTGCCTTGGTTGATCGCGCTCGCGCCTTCTTGCGGGGGCACGCCGATCAAATGCGAGACGAGCAGCGGATTGATGCCGCCGTGCCCGACGATCACAACCGTGCCACCATTGGGATGTTTGTCGCGAATCGTTTTGAGCGCGGCTTCGGCACGGCGTGATTGGCTCTCTAGCGTCTCGCCGCCTTCCATATCGTCTGCCCACATGAAGCGGCGTTTGTTCCAATCGGCCATGATGGCTGTGTCTTTGTCGTTCGCGCCTTCAAATTTGCCGAAAAAGCGCTCGCGCAATTCGGCCATCGCCACGATGGGCACGTTGGGGCTTCGGCCTTGGAAGACTTCAGCCGTTTGCTGCGCTCTTTTGTGAGAGCTCGCATACACTGCATCCAGTTTGACTTCTGCCATCACGTTACCAAGAGCAGCTGCTTGCTCACGGCCTGTGGCGTTCAAAGGATTGTCTGTGCCGCCTTGAATGCGGCCATCTTTGTTCCAATCGGTCTGCCCGTGGCGCACGACATAGACGGTGAGCTGAGCGTAGGCCGCAGTGGAGAAGAGGCTGGCGAGCAGCACAAAAGCTGCGATGAGTGGGCGGAGGCCGAAGGTGTGTTTCATGAGGGTGAGCGCAGCTTTTTGGGAGCGCATTGAATTAAAACTTGCGTGAGTTTCAATCCGCCACATGACAAAGGCGTGATGTTTATTTGACGAATTGATGACAAGCTACGCCATATGTTTCGAGCCAACCTGATGGCTGCATTTATGAGGCTTTTTGGCAGTTAGCCGGTATAGAATATGCGCTGAGCGCTATTAATTTAATAGTAAGAAGCTTTCCATGCGAGCGAGTTCAACAGAGAGCGCATTGCGAAATATTGCGCTTTTGGGCGCTTGGCCTGAGGCATAGCCTAAGTCAGCTTGAAGCTTGCCGTCTTTGACGGACAGGTTCGCCCAGCCGATCACTTGATCGCACCACAGCAGAGGCAAAGCGTAGTAGCCGCGCACTCTTTTTTCGGCTGGCGTATAAGCCTCAAAGCGATAAGCCCAACCCCAAAAGAGCTCGAAGCGCCGACGATCCCACACGACGGGGTCAAACGGCGCGAGAAGGCGCACCGCGTTGTCTTGATCTGCTGCATATTTTTTAGCGGCGGGCGATTCATCTGCTGGCCAATACCAAGTCACGCTGTCAATCTGCGCATTCGCCAGCCGCGCCTTCGCGCGAGCAAAGGCCGCCGCACGCAGCGCATCCCATTGCGGCACACCGCCGTGCAGCAAGCCGATCAGCTCCCGCAAACTGCGCTCTGGCAGCGGCGCGTATTTGCGCACGATCACATCTATGAGTGTGTCCATCGCCTGAGCTGGGTCTTTGCAATCCTGCGGCAAATGCTCGGCAGCAGCATAAGTGCGAATGCCATTGACCCGAGAAGTCACGCGCAACATGCCTCTGTAATGCATGCCATCGAGCAGTTGCGTGCTCGCATTTGACGAGCCACCAAACCAATTGCGTACTCGGCCATGCGCGAAATGCGCATCCACTTCTTTGGGATGCACCCCTTTGCCGTTTTGACTGCGCTCGCTCACAAAGGCGTGTATCGCCTGAGCCTGCGCGATTTGCGTTTTCGTCCAAGCCCTTCGCGCTACTCGCGGATGCATGAGCGCCTGCAACTCCCTGGCCATAAAGCCGTAATTCACAAAGAAATCTTCTTCGATATTCAGATGGGTATAGCGCCGCTCCAGGTCGCCCGCACAGTAATTTTTCACGCGATGCCGCAAGATCAAATCCTGCGCCCGAGCCGGTGCGCGGATTGGATCGGCTTGCACGAAACCGAGCTTTTCAATCGCCTTGGGAAGCGTCGTTGGCGCAAACAAAGTGCGAGCGACGGCGTAGCGGCGCAGGGCATCAACGGTGATCGGGGCAGAGGGCATACTTCAAGGCATTTTTATGAACGTTTTAGGCACTTGGACTTTATGAATACTGCGTAGAGTGCTATGAAAATAATAGTTTCTCTACTGCTTACTTAACTTGCCTCCAATAGTTCATGCAGTCTTTGACGCGCCTCATTGTTTGCATCAAACGGCAGCTGATGCTTGGCTTGCAAATAATGATGGGTAAACACATCGAAGTAAGCCTCCAGCGTTTGCGCAGCATGCGCCTCATTTGCCAGCGCGAGGCACAGCGCGGCTACTTCCGCTGTGCAGAAATGATCTTCTCTTCTTGAGCGGCGAAGCTTGTAGCGCGAGATTTGCTCGGGCTCTAAGCTCAGCACGGGCAGCGCAGCGAGATACGGGCTTTTGCGAAACATCTTGCTGGCTTCTGGCCACGTGCCATCGAGCAAGATGAAAAGTGGGCGCTTGTGCCGAGCGCCCTCCGCCGACGAGGGCACTTCATGCACCACTCGCGATGCATCAACAAACTCGCCTGGGAACACAACGCAAGGCAGCCATTGCGGACAGGCAAGCAAAGTCAGCAGCGCTGGGTCAACCTCTGTACGACTCCAGCCAAAAGCAAACGTGTCTTGCACCACGTCTGCAATCAGCCAGCCTGTGTTGCTGGGCTTGAGTGGCTCAATGTCATGCATCAGCAAGCAGACGCCGCAATGCGTCGGAAGATTCGGGCGCAGCGCGCAAATGCAGTGGCTTGGCGCAAGCCGGCAGCCCGCACAGCGCTCAGAGCGCATCCCGCCCCGCGCGAGAAACGGCTCGCTGCTGCGCGCCAATCGTGCTGTGCGCAGGCGAGAGACGGCTTGCGGTTCGTGCAGCACATGCGAGTCATTCAGCATGAATACTTTAAGATTTTAGGCAACTAGGCGCCGTAGATACTGCGTGAGGTGCTATCAAATTAAGAGTATCGATATTGGTTGCAATGAGCAACTCAAGCATGCATCACAGCTTTAAATTTTCGCTGGCCGATGCAATACGCAAAGCTTGTTGCCATCTGGATCGCGCAGATAAGCCAAATAAATGGGGCCTGTTGGTCCTTCGCGAAAGCCCGGCGCGTCTTCACAAGTCACGCCGCCACTGACCAACCCCGCCGCATGCCAAGCAAGCGCCTGCTCAGGCGATGCCGCGTTGAAGCCCACTGTGCTCCCATTGCCATGCGAGGCTGGCTCCCCATTGATCGGCGTAGAAATCGCAAACGTGCCCGTGGGGCTGCGATAGAAATACCGATTCTTATTGGCAAACCCTGGCGCATGGCCTAAAGCTCCGAGCACCGCGTCATAAAACTTTTTCGAGCGCTCTAAATCGCTCACACCTAGCATCACATGACTAAACATTGTTGTCTCCTTAAATTTGATACTCATATCATCTCACGCTGCACGCGAATGACTTACGCAGATTGGCAAGTCGGGCAAAAAAATAAGCCGCGCCCGCCTTGCGTGATTCGCTTTATTGGCGCAGAGCATTCCCAGCAGGGTGCGCCTTCGCGGTCGAAAGCGTAGAAGCGGGCGGATTCGTAATCTGCGCCGGCTCGTGTGGCGGCTTGGTACGCTGCCCAAGGTCGGACGACGCCTTGTTTTTGTACGCTGCGTTGCGTGAGTGTTTTGCTTATTCTGGCGATGCGCACAAGCTCTTGCTTTGAGAGGCTTGCGATTTTTCGCAATGGGTTGATGCGTGCGACGAGCAGGATGTCAGCTCGCAAATAGTTGCCCAGGCCAGCGATGACGTGTTGATCTAGCAACGCATCAGCGATCACACGGCGGGGGAATTGAGCGAGGCGAGTTGCGATTTGCGCCGCACTCACCTGTGCACTCAGCACTTCAGGGCCTAATTTTGCAATGTAGGGATGCGCATCTTCTTTGCCTGCTCGAAGCCATGCGAAATCAGTGGCGCTGTAGAGCACGGCTTGGTGCTTGGCTGTAGTGATGATGAGCCGCACTTGCTTTTTAAGTAGTGGCTCGCCCGCCGGATGTACCACCCATTCGCCGTAGAGCTGATTGTGGGAATACAGCACCGTGCCATTTTCAAACTCGGTGAGCATGGCTTTGCTTCGCGCATGCACGCGGCGGATTTGAATGCCGCGCAGGCTGCGCGCTTTTGCAGCGATTTGCGGATAGACCAGCTTGACTGTGCAAGGCTGCTCGGCCACGGCTTCATGCACAGCGCGTGCAGCTAGGAAGATTTCTGGGCCTTCAGGCACTGTTGACCTTCTCGACTTGGGCGAGCAGGGCGCATACCCATTCGGCCTGAGCCTGTCGAAGGCTACGCGAAGCCTTCGACAGGCTCGGGCCGAACGGAGGTTGGAATTCCATTATTTAAGTGCTTTAGCCGGCATAGAAGCTGCGTGAGGTGCTATCAAATAAATAGCATTCTAAATCAAAGCTTCTCAGCCAACTGTTCCAAAATCGCAGGATTCTCCAGCGTCGTGATGTCTTGCGTGATCGCCTCGCCCTTCGCGAGCGAGCGCAGCAAGCGGCGCATGATCTTGCCGGAGCGAGTCTTTGGCAGGTTGTCGCCAAAGCGGATGTCTTTTGGTTTGGCAATCGGGCCGATTTCTTTGGCGACCCAGTTTCGCAGCTCTTGCGCGATTTTCTTCGCCTCTTCGCCGGTTGGGCGGCTACGCTTCAAAACAACGAAGGCGCTGATGGCTTCTCCTGTCATTTCGTCAGGCCTACCAACGACAGCAGCTTCTGCGACGAGGTGTGAGCAGGAGACGAGTGCCGATTCAATTTCCATTGTGCCTAGGCGGTGGCCAGAGACGTTGAGCACATCATCGATGCGGCCTGTGATGCGGAAATAGCCGCGATCTTTGCTGCGTACAGCGCCATCACCAGCTAGGTAGTAGCCTTTGAGCTCTTCTGGAAAATAGCTTTTCTTAAAGCGCTCAGGATCGCCCCAAATCGTGCGAATCATGCTCGGCCACGGTTTCTTCACGACTAAGATGCCGCCCGTGCCGTTGGGAATATCGTTGCCCATCTCGTCCACAATCGCGGCGGCAATGCCGGGCAAGGGCAAGGTGCAAGAGCCGGGCACAAGAGGCGTGGCGCCGGGCAGCGGCGTGATCATATGGCCGCCGGTCTCGGTTTGCCAGAAGGTGTCCACAATCGGGCAGCGAGAGCCGCCGACGTGTTTGTGATACCACATCCATGCTTCTGGATTGATTGGCTCGCCCACTGATCCTAAGATGCGCAGGCTGTTCAAATTGCTGCGCGCCGGATGCACGGCAGCATCGCCCTCAGAGGCTTTGATGAGCGAGCGAATCGCCGTCGGCGCGGTGTAGAAAATGCTGACCTTGTGCTTTTCAATCGTCTGCCAGAAGCGCCCTGCATTGGGGTATGTGGGCACGCCTTCAAAGATCACTTGCGTTGCGCCCGCAGCCAGCGGCCCGTATGCCACATAGGTGTGGCCAGTGATCCAGCCGATATCGGCGGTAAACCAAAACACATCGTTCTTCTGAATGTCAAACGTCCAATCCATCGTGAGCTTGGCCCAGAGCAGGTAGCCGCCCGTGCTGTGCTGCACGCCTTTGGGTTTGCCGGTGGAGCCCGAGGTATACAAGATGAAGAGCGGATGCTCTGCGCCTACAGCTTCAGCCTTGCACACATCTTTTTGGCCTTTGAGTGCCGCTTCAAAGCTGATGTCGCGGCCAGCCACCATGTTGCACGGCGTGGCCGTGCGGCTCCACACGAGCACTTTCTTGAGCGTCGTGCAATTGCCCAAAGCAATGCCTTCATCCACGATGGATTTCAGTGGCAATTCTTTGCCGCCGCGCATTTGGAAATTCGCGGTGATCACTGCAACAGCTCCCGCGTCAATGATGCGCTCATTCAGGCTCTTGGCTGAGAAGCCGCCGAAGACGACGCTGTGCGTTGCGCCAATGCGCGCGCAAGCTTGCATGGCCACTACGCCTTCGACTGTCATCGGCATATAGATGATCACGCGATCACCTCTTTTCACGCCTTGAGCTTTCAACGCATTGGCAAAGCGGCTGACTTTGGCGAGCAGCTCTTTATAAGTCACCTTGTATGACGAGCCATCGTCCGCTTCAAAAATGATCGCCGTTTTATTTTCAACTGACGTGCCCATGTGTTTGTCAAGGCAGTTGGCGCTCGCATTCAGTAGCCCATCTTCAAACCATTTATAAAAAGGCTTTTGCTTCTCGTTGAGTACTTTGGTGAACGGCTTGCTCCAATCTAAATTCTCGCGTGCGAGCCGCGCCCATGTGCCCTCAAAATCATGTTCAAACGCGGCATTCATCGCATCAAAGCGCTTCATGCTTTCAATGCGCGCTTTTTTAGCAAAAGCTGCGGAGGGCTTGAAAACACGGTTTTCAACCAAAACGGATTCAATAGCAGCGCTCATTCGGTGTGACTCCTTGATGACAAAACAAAACTCGTGTGAATATCGTCTAGCGCTCTTACGCTTGACTGACTTGCGGAGCACCACAAGCGTAGCGCCCACTACAATCAACGCTAACCACGTTTTCCCGCATTTCCGCTCCTACTTTTATGACTGATAACCGCATGCGCGCCCTCCCCAATTTCATCTTTGCCAGCCGCTGGCTGCAAATGCCCCTTTATCTCGGCCTGATCCTCGCGCAAGGCGTGTATGTGTGGCACTTTTTCGTAGAGTTGTATCACTTGATCTTGGCCGCCTTTGGCAGCCAAGCAGATGTGGCAGCGTTGGTCACGAGCATTGGTTACAAGGCCGATGTGCCCATCACATCGCTTAATGAAACCGTGATCATGCTCGTCGTGCTCGCGCTAATTGACGTGGTGATGATCTCCAATTTGCTCATCATGGTGATCGTGGGCGGCTATGAGACGTTCGTCTCCCGCATGAATCTTCAAGACCACCCTGATCAGCCAGAATGGCTGTCCCACGTGAACGCGAGTGTTTTGAAGGTCAAGCTGGCCACCGCCATCATCGGCATCTCATCAATCCACTTGCTGAAAACATTCATCAACGCTGCTAATTACACCGAGCAAGTGCTGATGTGGCAAACCATTATTCACGTCGTATTTTTATGGAGTGCGATGGCGATTGCTTACACCGACAAACTCATGAGCCACAGCGATCATGTCACGCGAAAGATTGATGGCAGAGCAAAAGATGACGTGCCTACAGCACATTAAGTCAAACGTTAGATACTATATATTTAATAGCACCTCACGCAGTATCCACGTGGCCTAGATGCCGAAAAGACTCAAAATATGACCACTATCAAAGCACAAGACATCGTTGACACCATCGCTGGCGCACTGCAATACATCAGCTACTACCATCCCGCCGATTACATCGCGCATCTCGCCCGCGCGTATGAGCGAGAGCAAAGCGCCGCAGCCAAGGATGCGATTGCGCAGATCCTCACCAACAGCCGCATGAGCGCCGAAGGCCATCGCCCGATTTGTCAAGACACAGGCATCGTGAATGTGTTCCTCAAGATCGGCATGGATGTGCGCTTTGAGGGCTGTGCGGAGTTTGGCGATGGCGCACTGGATGACGTGATCAATGAAGGCGTGCGTCGTGCATACAACCACCCAGACAACACGCTGCGCGCATCCATCGTGGCTGACCCGCAGTTTGATCGCAAGAATACGAAAGACAACACGCCTGCTGTGATCAACATCGAGCTCGTGCCGGGCAACACGCTGGATATTGGCGTGGCAGCCAAAGGCGGCGGCAGCGAGAATAAAAGCAAGCTGACTATGCTCAACCCCGGCGATAGCGTGGTCGATTGGGTGCTCAAAACTGTGCCCACCATGGGCGCAGGCTGGTGCCCGCCGGGCATGCTGGGCATCGGCATTGGCGGCACGGCAGAGAAAGCCGTGCTCATGGCCAAGACAAGCCTGATGGAAGACATCGATATGTATGAGCTGCAAGCCAAGCAGGCCAGCGGCGCGGCTCTCAGCAAAACCGAATTGCTGCGCTTGGAGCTGCACGAGAAAGTCAACGCGCTTGGCATCGGCGCGCAAGGCTTGGGCGGCTTAACGACTGTGCTCGATGTAAAAATCAAAATGTATCCCACGCATGCCGCAGGCAAGCCGATTGCCATGATCCCCAATTGCGCCGCCACGCGCCATGCGCACGTGGTGATGGATGGCTCGGGCCCCGTCTATCTTGATCCGCCTTCGCTTGACCTGTGGCCCGATGTGCATTGGAAGCCCGACTACGTCAAATCTAAGCGCGTGAATTTGAATTCGCTCACGAAAGAAGAAGTAGCCAGCTGGCAGCCCGGCCAAACCCTGCTCTTGAGCGGAAAAATGCTCACCGGCCGTGATGCCGCCCACAAGCGCATCCAAACCATGCTCGCCGCTGGAGAAAAACTCCCCGTAGATTTCACCAACCGCGTGATTTACTACGTCGGCCCGGTTGACCCCGTCAAAGGCGAAGCCGTCGGCCCCGCAGGCCCTACCACGGCCACGCGAATGGACGGCTTCACAGAGATGATGCTCGCGCAAACCGGCCTCATCAGCATGATCGGCAAAGCCGAGCGCGGGCCGGAAGGCATTGCAGCGATCAAGAAGCACAAGAGCGCCTATCTCATGGCAGTAGGCGGCGCAGCGTATCTCGTCAGCAAAGCCATCAAAACAGCCAAAGTCGTCGGCTTCGCCGATCTTGGCATGGAAGCGATCTATGAATTTGATGTGGTCGATATGCCTGTAACAGTTGCCGTGGATTCAGGTGGCACGAGTGCGCATATCACCGGGCCTGCGGAGTGGCAGAAGCGGATTGCAACAGGGGAGTTCAAGGGGATTGGGGTGAAGGCGGGTTGATATATAAATCTTTTCGCTCCTGAAAAATATATGCGACTTAGCCGCCGTCAACTCCTTCTTTCTAGTCCAGTCTTGGCTGGTTTAGCTTCTTGTGCGACTGATTTCTCGCGCTATCGTAGTAGCTCGGTTCAAGAGCTGGCCATCAGCTTGGGAGTGTGTGCTGTCTCTTATGCCGTGATCAAGGCGGGCAAGATGCAACCGGTGGTTACGCTCTCGGGCTGTGGTGCTACTTCGTTGCAGGCTGGCGCGGTGTTTCAGGCGGCTTCTTTGACCAAACCTGTTGTTGCTTATGCAGCTCTGCGCATGGTGCTGGAAGATCGGCTGAATCTGCGCGCACCTGTGTCTGCCTATTTGCCTAGCGGATACACGCATTTCCACAATGTGTTGGCTCGCAAGCCGGGCGATGCTAGCGATCATGTGCAGGCCAGTGTACTGGATCAAATTCCTGTGGCTTCGCTCTTGAATCACAGCAGTGGCCTGCCGAATTGGGTAAGTGGCAAGTTGATTCCAAACTTTAAGCCGGGCGAGCGCTGGCAATATTCAGGTGAGGGCTTTGTCTTGCTGCAAACGGTTATCGAAGCGATTTCGGGCATGAGCATTACGCAATACATGGACGAGCAAGTTTTCAAGCCGCTTGGCATGCATGATTCGAGCTTGATTTGGCAGGATCGTTTCAGTGATCGTATTCAGATCGGTGTTACCAGCTTTGGCAGCACAAACAAGCTGCGGTTTACTAGCCCCGTGGCAGCGGCTTCGCTTTACAGCACGGCAAGCGATTACGCACAATTTTTAGTAGCTGTCTTGGGTGATAAAAAACTGTTGCCTCTGACAGTTGCCCAGCCTATTGATGTGGATCATGCCTTGGGTTTGGCTTGGGGTCATGGTTGGGGAGTGGAGCGCACGGAGGCGGGCGTGAATTTATGGCAATGGGGCAATAATCCTGGTTACCGCAATTTCGTGATGATCTCTCCTGCAAGCCAAGACGGCTTCGTGATTTTCGCCAACAGCGACCGCGCCATGGCTCTGGCTGTGCCTCTAGCGTACGAGGTGTTGCTGGGTGAGCATCCTGCGTTTGAGTTTCCAATGGTTCAATGAGATGAAAAAAATCGCTGAGTTAAGACTGAAACAGTCTGATCTCTTCGCCCAAAATCTTGAGCCCAGCATCCTTGCCGAATTCGCTGGCCTGCCACGCTAAACCCGCAAGATAGTCTGCGAACTGCACCGCAAGATCGTGTTTGCTATCGGTGGGACGTATTTGCAGTTGCGTATTAGCTCCAGCCTCCACAATCGCTAGTTTGAGCACAGCAGCCAAAGCCTGCGCCACGCGTTCGCCACCGTTGGTCTGATCAGGCATGAGGGTGACTTCGAGGTGAGTGGTAAGCAAGAGCATAAGCAATTGCTTGCTCATGTGGTGCAACATGATCTCGGGCTCGGCGCGCATGAGCGCGGGCAATTGACGTTTATCCAAAGTAATGGCGCAGAGTTCGATCAGCTTGCCGGATTGCCGCAGCTGCTTGGCTTGCGCTGCGAACAATGCTTTCTCTTTTTGATTGAGCTGATGGCTTTTGAGCTCATTTTGAATGGATCGGCTGCGGCCTTTGTAGATGCCTCGCACGATGCGCGTGAGTTGATGGATCTGCGCATCGTTCACTGCCACTGCTGCCAACGTGAAGAAACGGCTAGAGCCACCTCGCCCATAAGGCAGATCAAACACATGCCCTAGATCACCGCTTTCATCGAGGTAAATGCTCAATCCCATGGTGATGAAATATGATTAAAAATACAGTGTTTGAGTTTGAAAAAAAGCCCAAAATCAATTGGGCTTTTTGAAATGGTTGCGAGACCTGAATTTGACGCGCTTCAAGGTAGCGCGCTTACGATTGAATTAGCCTCTGTCGCAAATACTCAGGTGTGGGTTACTTATCTCGCTGGCTAACCTACAGATCCGATTATAAAGTTAATTTGCAGATGTTGTGCAGCGCAAGGCCAGCTAACTCGACCGCCAAAGCTAGGATTTGCACCATTCATGCGAAAAATCTCGCGTGAATGGTGCAAAGTCTTTGAAATCAATAACTTAGGCTCTATGAACGGCTAAGTCGATGATTTGAAACACTTTCTACCAAAAGAGACATTTTTCGTTGATTCTGGTAGAAGATTAATGAAATCAAGCACTTAGTCAGCTTGCAAAGGATGAAATGAGAGCTAGCCTTCGCCAAAAGATGATTGCAGTTTGCGATGACAAGATTGCCCAAAAAGGTGAGGGCGTGGGCTTTCTTTCTCTGCGTTTTTTGCGAACAAGAATGGCGATCCAGATTTGTTGATGGAGGCAGCTACTTGGTGGATCAAGACGCATCAGCTTGATCATTTTGAAAAAGCGGTGAAGGTGCGGGCGATGATTTTGGCGATAGATAGTTAACGGTTTTACCCGCCAGCCAGCGCGCTCGATTTCAAGCCAGCACCAATCCCCGATGCAAGACGCGATCGCTGCTCACTTGCGCATGGTCTGCGCGGTGCATGGTGCAGCGGTTGTCCCAGATCAAAATGTCGCCTTTTGCCCAAGCATGGCTGAGCAAGCGGCTAGGGCGGATGGAGTGGCGGTAAAGCAGCCTGATGATGCGCTGAGCTTGGTCGTCGGGCATACCTTCGATGGCTTGGCAGCGGGCGGGGGTGGATAGATGAAGCGAATATTTGCCCGAGATAGGATGCTTGAGAAAAAGCGGATGCATGGCTTGGCGCTCTTCTTTGTCGTCTAAAACGACGCCGGTGGCAATATGGGAGACCTTGGCGTTGGCGAGCTTGAGTTTGACCGCATCGGGCAGGGTTTCATACGCAAGGTATTGGTTTGAAAACAGCGTCTCGCCGCCAATGCGAGGAATCGTTACGGCTCTGAGGGCTGTGTAGGCTGGTGGATTGGCAAAATAGCTGGAATCGATGTGGAAGCTGCTTTTGGGTGGCGTGGTGCGGCCTACGTTGCTCACTGTGTTGAGATCGGGATGCCCAGCCACAGGCGTCTCGCCGACGGTGAAAGTCAGTGGCCCCAAGCGGCGCAGAAAATTGACAAATTGCGCATCTCCAATCGATTGATTGCGAAACAAAACCATGCCGTGATGCGCCAGCGCTGCTTTCAAGTCTGCAATATCGCTTGCTTGGACTGCTGCTTCGCTGATGTCTTTGAAATCGCCTTGCGCTTGCACGCCAAACGCGCCGATTTTGCGGAAACGAAAAAGGGATGACGTTAGACGGGCTGATAGCTCGTTCATAGCCTTGCTGCTCTTCGCTCTGAAATCAAAGCCATCAGCGCATCAAAATTTACGTGATCAACGACTTCAGCTGCGCGTGAATAATCATGATCAGCCGTGTTCTCGCCCGGAAAAGCAACGCATGGAATGCCAGCAGCAAGCGCTGACGCTAAGCCATCGGAGTTATCTTCAATAGCGATGCATTCGCTGGCAGAAATCTTGAGCTTTTGTAAAGCGTAGGCGTAGGCATCCGGCGCTGGTTTGCGGTTTTTAAAGCATGTGCTGTTGGTGAGTAGTGAAAAATCACTGGCTTTTAAATGTGGATGCAGGGCAGCAATCAGTTGATCAACATTTTCTGGCGACGTGGCGCTGACCATGCCGACCGCAATGCCTTGGCGTTGTGCAGCGCGAATCGTCTCTAGCACACCAGGGCGCGGCTGCAAGCCGGATTCAGACAGCAGACGCTGGTAGATTTCGGATTTGCTGATGTGAATGGCGTGGGCATCAACAGCTTGATGAATCTTTTGGTTTTTTGCCCAAGCCTTGATGCGCTGCTCTCCGCCGCTGTAGACCAGCAGCTTGCGATACGGCTCGCGCTCCCAATGCCAATCAAGCCCATGGGCTTTGAAGGCGAGATTGAAGGCTTGTCTTTGCAGTTCTGATGATTCTGCAACTGTACCGATGGATCCGAAAAGAATGGCTGGCATGTCGATGAAGTAGTGTTTGAGGAGACTGGGCGGAGTCACAGAAACGAGCGCAGCGCGTCATCGGTGCTTTGCCAAGGGTTCTTAAGGTTGGGATGCGCCTGCGGAATGCTCGGGCTCCCTTGACGAAAAGCACCATGAGCGAGATAGCCATGTGTGTACGTTGCGTCCGCTGAATTTATGCAGCTTGAATTGCATAATATAGGAAGCAACGACGCACACGCCGATGCTTTTTAAACTTTTACATCAATATGACAAATTGGTTGCAAGCCAGCTTTGAGCCCGATGATGCAGCTATTCGCAAGCTGCACGAAAATTGGCGCTGGCTGCTGGGCGACGCTTGGGAGCCGTTTTTGTTTTCAGCGATTGGCGATGTGTTTTTTACTGTCGCGGCGGGCTCGGTATGGTGGCTGAGCACGGCCACTGGCAGTTTGGAGCAAGTGGCAGATTCGCGGGCGCATTTTTCCGCGCTGCTTGAGGGCGAAGACGCGGATGAATGGTTTTTGCCGGGCCTGCCAGCCGCGCTGCATTCGCTCGGCAAGCCGCTAGGCGCGAGCGAGTGTTATTCGTACAAGGTGTTCCCCGTGTTTGAGCACGGCAGTTTCAGCGTGGAGAATATGTTTGCAGTATCAGCTGCTGAGCACTTTGCAATGAGCGGCAAGCTGCATGAGAGCATTCGCAGTTTGCCCGATGGCGCAGAGGCGCAGATGTTGTTGGATGATGCAAGCCTTGCGCAATGAGCTTGAGATGACGATGACCACATATAGCGCGCCGATCGGCGTTTTTGACTCTGGAATTGGAGGCTTGAGCATTCTGAAGGCGCTGCGCAGCGCAATGCCTTCTGAGCGCTTTCTTTATTTTGCAGATTCTGCACACAACCCCTATGGCGTGAAGAGCGAAGAGTTTGTGCGCGAGCGCTCGCTGCTGATTGCGAAAAGCTTGGTACAAGAGCATCAGATCAAAGCGCTGGTGGTGGCATGCAACACAGCGACTGCTGCGACCATCGGGCTGCTGCGAGAGACCTATCCTGATCTGCCGATTATTGGCGTGGAGCCGGCGCTCAAGACGGCTGCTCTGGCCACGCGCTCGGGTCGGGTGCTGGTGCTCGCAACGCGGGGGACTTTGCAGAGCGCAAAGTTTGCGCAGCTTCAGGCTAAGTTGGAGGCGAATGATCGCGCCTCCAAGCGCGAATTGCGATTCACTTGCGTGCCCTGCGATGGCTTAGCTGATCGGATTGAGCGGTTAGCTGCTGCTGGCAAGCGATGGGGGAATGCTCCTGATTTAATAGCTGCTTGCGCAGCATATATGCCGGCTAACGGCATATTTGATATTAAAAATGAATCAAAAAATGAGTGCTTCGACACCTTGGTGCTCGGCTGCACTCACTACCCGTTGATACGCCAGGTGTTTCACTCGCTGGCAGGCGAGGCTGTGACGATTGTGGATAACGCTGAGCCTGTGGCGCTGCGCACTGTGCAACTACTTGGCGGTTTGCGTGCTCCAAACGAACAGACTGGCGGCGTGATTTGGCGCAGCAGCGCGGATGAGGGGCAACTGGTGCAAGCGGCTCAGTATTGGGGCGTGGCGCATGAATGAGTTCATTCACTAGGGATTACCCCTTTGTAAAGCACGGAGGCATACCAGCTTGTGGCGAGTGGCGGCGGCAACTGCCTGTAACATTAGGCTTTTAAAAATAAGAGCATTTATTTTAATGCTCAACACAGCACTTGTAGAGACGATATTTATGGCATCGAAAGTGATTTACTCCGCCGTGGCGGTGGTGGGCATTGCAGCGGCTGCGGGCGCGGCTTATTGGTATCAGAACAAGCCATCGGGGCCGAAAGAAATCACGGCCTCTGGCTCGGCTAGCGCCCCCGCTGGCGGCGCATCGGCTCCCGGTGGCGCACCGCGTGGTGGAGGCATGCCATCGGTGGAAGTAGCGAAAGTAGAGGCCTCTCGCCTGCAAGACGATGCGCAGGCCGTGGGCTCGCTGCGCTCTAAGCAAAATGTGATGTTGCGCCCCGAGGTGAGCGGGCGTGTGCAGACGCTGGGCTTTACCGATGGTGGCCGTGTGCGCAAGGGCGATGTGATGATGCAGCTCGAAGACGGCTTGCAGCGCGCGGAGATTCGCCAAGCTGAAGCGCAGATGAGCATTGCGCGGGCGAATTTGAAGCGCAATCAAGAGCTGGTGGCGCAGAATTTTGTGGCGCAGCGTGTGGTGGATGAGGCGGCAGCGCAGATGCAGGTGGTCGAAGCCCAAATGTCTCTGGCCTGCGCGCGCTGGGATCGGATGCGCGTGATTGCGCCGTTTGATGGCACGGTGGGCATTCGCAATGTGAACATTGGCGACTATGTGAAAGATGGCGCGGATCTGGTGAATTTGGAAGATTTGTCTTCCATGTTTGTGGACTTTCGCATGCCTGAGCGCTTCATTGGCAAGCTGCGCCGCGAGCAAGCCATTGAGATGCAGTTGGATGCGATGCCGGGGCGGCAATTCAAAGCGAAGATTGAGGCGATTGACCCGCAGCTGGATGCCAATGGGCGCTCGGTGTTGATTCGCGCTGTGTTGCCGAATACGGGCGGGGAGCCGATGGCACAAAGACCAGCGGGTGGGCCTCCTGGCGCGGGTGGTGGTGGTGCAGGCGGTGCGCCGGGGGCGGGTGGCTCGGGTGGCAGGCCAGCGGGGGCTGGCGGTGCGCCGGTATCTGCTGCTGGTGCTAAACCCGCGGACAAACCTGCTGCTAAGCCAGTGGCTCGGCCGCCTCAAAGGTCAGCGTCTGCGCCAGTGGCAGCAGCGCCTCGGCCTGTGGATCCGATGGCTGTGAGTTGTGCGCAATTTAGCAATGCGGCGATCACGGCGCGTGCTGCGAGCGGGGTGGCATCAACAGGGAATGCATCTGCGCCATCGGGCGCTGCAGCGGGTGGCCGTGGTGCAGGCGGTGGTGGTGGAACAGATGCAGGCACGGCTGCTGGGGGCGGTGGAAGGCCTGCGGGCGCTGCGCCCGGCGCAGGTGGAGCAACGAGCGCAGACGGAGCAACTCGTGCAGCCGGCGCTCCGGCTGGCGGGCGCACAGCAGGAACACCAGCTAGTGGATCAGCAGGTACAAGGCCGGGCGGCAGAGCTGGAGCTGGAGGGCCCGGAGCGGGCGGCGGTGCGCCCGGAGCCGGAGGCGGTACCCCCGGAGCCGGAGGCGGTACCCCCGGAGCCGGAGGCGGTACCCCTTTACGCCCAGGTATGTTTGCGCGTGTCACGGCTGTGTTCAACATCAAAGAAGCTGCGCTCTCCGTGCCAGAAGAGGCCATCGTGCCGCAAGGCGGGCGGCAATTTGTGATTCGTGTGGTGGAGCAAACTGAAGCGCAGGGCAAAGAGATTGCAGACAAGCAAGCTGCTGATGCGGCTAAGGCAGCAGAGACTGCGAAAGCGGCGGCAGCTGCATCGAGCGCGCCAGTGTCTGCGGGCGCAGCACCTGCTGGCGGTGGCGGTGGAGCGCCCGGTGGGGCAGGTGGCGCACAGCCTTACAACATGAGTGGTTTCGTCGATGGCAAGCGCCTTGTGTCGCAGCGGCAAGAAGTCAAGCTGGGCATTCGTAGGCCGGGGCGTGTGGAGATCACTGAGGGCCTGGCTGAGACCGATACAGTGGTGGTTGCGGGCCAGCAGCGCTTGCAGCGCGACAACACGCCAGTACGCGTGATCGAGCTGGGGCGTGCGCCGGGAGCACCGGGAGCACCGGGAGCACCGGGTGGGGCGCCCGGTGGCACACCGAATGCAGCATCCGGCAGCGTCGGTAGCTCTGCGCCTGCAGCTTCCGCCCCGGCAGTAGTTGCCCCAGCACCAGCAGCGAGTCGCTAAGTCAGTTCAGCAACGATCAGGAGCCGATCATGCAGTTACCCGAAATATCGATCCGCCGCCCGGTGTTTGCCACCGTGCTTTCGCTGCTGATTGTGCTGATTGGCTACGT
>JAYSRZ010000119.1:0-17205 GCA_043720775.1 Variovorax sp.
TGGTAATGTGATCGGTAGTGCGGGCTGTGATTCGGCAAACGCTGGTTGCCAACGTCTGAACTCTTACACCTTCCTGCCCGCTGATGCAAATGTCCCGTCGGTCACTGTTCGCAAAGTCTCCAACGGCGGCACAGGGACATTCACCTTTACCGGCAACAACGGCTGGGTGACGCAGCCAGTGTCCACTGTCACGCCCGGTGTCACCGTTACTGGACAAACAGAAGCCTTGCTAGATGTGAACGTGCCGACGACGATCACAGAGCCTGCTCCAGCCGGTTTTACTTTGGAGTCAATCACCTGCACAGGCTTGGGCGCAGGAACAGCAACGCCAACCGTCAATGGCGTCAACGGTGGTAGCGTTTTGCTGTCTGCCGCCGCCGCCGTGTCGGGCAACAACATCGTTTGTACTTTCGTCAATCGGAAGTTAGCAGCGAATTTATCCATCACGAAAGCTAACGCGCCCGGCCCAGTCGTTGCAGGAAGCACCACCACATACACCATCACCGCAGCCAATCTAGGGCCCGACTCAGCAGCCGGCGCCATCGTCAGGGACGCGCCAACTGCCGGACTCAACTGCACAACCGTCAACTGCGCATCAACGTCACCCAACATGTGCCCGTCTGCGTCGTTTCCATTCTCTTCACTCAACGCTGGTATTGCAGTCAGCCCGTCGTTTCCAGCTCCATCTACATTAACTTTGACAGTTTCTTGCGGTGTTACAGCGACAGGCAATTGACGAATCTTTTGCATAAGACATTGCGTAGCAATTTTTGCCGACTTGAATGCAAAAACAAATGCTACGCTTTTCATAGCGCTTTACGCAATGCCCGCAAGGGCTAACCATTCATAGCATCAAAATTGGCGTGGAATATAGTTAGCCTGTGCAGCGTGGAAGTGATCTCAAAAAGTACTAAGCTCGCGGAGAAATCGGTGCTTTTATCAAATTTGCTAGCTCCACGGCTGACTTCACACCCATTTTCTCAAATACGCGAGCGCGATGCACTTCTACTGTGCGCACGCTGATTTGCAGCTGATCAGCGATCAGCTTGTTCGGCAAACCTTGGGTGACAAGACGCATCACATCGCGCTCGCGCTCGGTGAGCTCGTTGATGAGGCCATCCATTTGCTGGCGTCCTTGTAATTGCTCCAATGCCGTTGCGCTTAGAACGAGCGCTTGCTCGATGCGATCCACCAAAGCATTGTCAGAAAATGGTTTTTCGCAAAAATCAAATGCACCGCGCTTAACGGCTTCAACCGCAGTGGGCACGTCAGCGTGGCCCGTTAGAAAAATGACGGGCACAGCAGAGGCCCAAGGCAAGGTGAGCAGTTTTTCAAACAATGCCAAGCCGTTCATACCAGGCATGCGCACATCCAACAATGCACAACAGGCTTGGCGCGGCGCTTGCTGTTGGATTAGCGCCCAAAAATCTTCTGCATTGGCGTATCCCTCATGCAAATGCCGGCGCGAACGCAAAAGCCAAGCCAATGCATCACGCACACTGGCATCGTCATCGACAATATAAATCAAAGAATCAATCGGTTTGACCATGCGTTGAGTTTGCCATAAGCGCATCGCTTGCTGCTTGTGCGTAGGCCACCGGCAGCGTGAATACGAACACCGTTCCGTGTGGCAAATTGGCTTTGAATTGAAGCGAGCCGCCATGCTGCTCAACCACCGTGCGGCACAGACTCAAGCCCAATCCCATGCCCTCGGGTTTAGTTGAGAAAAATGGCGTGAAGAGCTGTTTGGCGGTTTCTTCGGTGATGCCTTGACCTGCATCTGCAACGATAAACTCCAGCCACTGTAGACCGCTTGATCGAACGCGGATTTGCAATATGCGCCGAGCATACTCCGTCGTCTCCATCGCTTGCACGCCATTGCGGGCAAGATTCAGCAAGACCTGTTCAACCATGATGCGATCCACGCGAACGGCAGGTAGATTGGCGAGAATTTCTAACTGCAACTGCACGCCCATCTTGCGCGCCTGAAGCCCAACGAGAGGCATGACTGCATCGAGCAGCGCGTTAGCAGTGACGCTTTCATATTGACTTTCGCGCCGCCGAACGAAATTATTGACTGACTTGATGACCTTGCCAGCTCGCTCTGCTTCGCTTGCTATCCTAGACAGAGCATGAGAAACATCTTCGGTTGGCACAGCATCTGCGCCTGCCATCATGTTGACGGTTCCAGCGGCGTAGCTTGAGATCGCAGCCAACGGCTGATTGAGCTCATGACTGATCAATGAGGCCATCTCACCCATCGTCGCTAGACGGGCACTCGATTGCACGCGCTCTTGGCTTGAGCGCGACATCTCTTCCATCTTGCGCTGCTCGCTGATATCCACAATGGCACTCATCCATCCACTTTGCGTGCCTTGCGCATCTATCAAAGGCGCTTCAAACACCAATACCGGAAAGCGCATGCCATCTTTGTGCATAAAGACCGATTCATAACCATCCCGCGCTGGCACGTTGCCTGATAGCCGCACTGCTTGGCGCTGCTGGTATTCATCGATTAGCTCGGGTGGCCAGTACGGCATGGGTGCTACGCTACCTAAAAGCTCAGTAGCTGCAAATCCCGTCATGGCACAAAAGGCGGGGTTGACATAGCTGATTCGTCCTTCCAAGTCTCGCGCGCGCAAGCCTGTGACCAAGGAATCCTCCATCGCTTTACGGAACGCCAGCGCATCAGCCAAAGAATGCTCAACTCGCAAGCGGCGACTGATGTCTCGCCCAAGCAATGCCAACACCAGCATCAGAGCCACCGACAACAGCGTCACAACAGCGGTGAGCAGGTTGGGGAAAAAATCTGGCGTACTGCGCCAGCTGTCAACTCGAACCATCAGCGTATTGCCGGGCAAATCGAGTAGTTGATGTCCTGTAAAAATACGGCCATTGCGCCGCACTGTGCCCAATATCGCCAAGCGTGTGCCATCGGGCTCAGTAAACGAAATGTCTTGCCCAATTACTGTCGCCCGGCCAATCATTTCTGCCAACATGCCTTGCAATGCATACACCGCAACGATATAGCCCGAATGTTGACCATCTCGCATCAAGGGCAAGCAGACTTCCATTAGCTCTTGACCTTGGCCGCCAACTGAGGGTGAAAAGTGGTTAGGTGCATATACCGGGCCACTTTGGCGGCGGGCTCGTTCGCAGGCTAATTGCAGATCGCCGAATGGCGCATCTCTTGGCGTTATTCCGAGCGCTGATGGACTGTCGGCGGTGTACGGACTCTTTATTCGAGCCATTAATTTAAAGCCCGCGTTCCGCCGTTCGAGGCTGACCAGCTCGCGGTGATTTCGCAACAGCTCTTGCGCATCGATGATCCATTGCGCCTGGGTCGTGCGCAGAGCCTGCAAACTTTGCACATTGCGCGTCAGCCCGCCACGCACATCGCTAGCTGCATCTTGCGCATCACGATCAGCACGTTGCTGCACCTGATCGGCTTCATAACGTCCAGCCAAAAAAATGAGCGCACCCAATAACGCAGCCACCAAGATCAGCAATGCGAGCCAGAGCAACATGCGGCGTGTTGGTTGCCACCCGCGTTGCGCCAATGCGCGCCAACTGGCATCTTGCATCACTGTCACAAAAGGCGATGCGTCAGCGCAGGAAGTTGCCTGCGGTTTTTCTGCATGGCCTGCCAGTCAAGCTCTGCGACAACCAAGCCAGCGCCTTCATCTCGCTTCGCAAGGATGTGCCCCCAACTGTCGATCACCATGGAATGGCCCCACGTTTGGCGACCGTTTTCATGCTGGCCGCCTTGAGCACAAGCGATGACACAAGCAAGATTTTCAATCGCGCGAGCGCGCGTCAATGTTTCCCAATGAACTTGCCCTGTCGTGAATGTGAAGGCGCTCGGAATCAAAATGACATCGGCCTTCAGTGCACGATACAACTCCGGAAAGCGCAGGTCGTAGCAAACAGATAGGCCAACGCGCCATGTAAATCCATCACGCGATGCCAAATCGAACGCAACAGCTTGCTTGCCCGCCTGCAACACACGCGCCTCATCGTAGCGTTCAACGCCATTGTCAAAAGCAAATAAGTGCATTTTGTCGTATCGAACCACTTGCTCACCCTTCGGATTGAAAGCAAGGCAGGCGTTGAATACACGATCAGGTGCATCGCTCTTCAAAGGCAATGTGCCAGCCACAATCCACACGCCATGTTGTTCAGCGGCATGGCTCAGCGCCTCTTGCAACACACCGTGTCCGTCACTTTCTGCGATAGCCAGCTTGTCTGTATCGCGCGCGCCCAGCAAGCAGAAATACTCAGGTAAAACAAGCAATTCGCAGCCCTGATCTGCGCCGAGTGCTATTAAATCAAGAGCGTTTATCAGATTACAGGCACTATCCATGCCAGAGACCATTTGAATTGCAGCAACTTTCATGGTTTAGTAGCCCCTTCTGGCGAAATTGTTACGGTAGCAGAAATGGGCGCACTGCTGGCTGTATTCGCGGGTTGCGTAGCCAACGCAATGCTATTGCGCTTGACGCGCACCATCTGTGGCTCGGTCCACGCGCCAGTGACATGAAATTCCTGCGTCGCAGCTTCAATCAATGGGCGGCGCAGAATAAGTTGCGCCAAAAATGTTCCTAAGCCAATCGCTGGATTGATGGCCGCGGCCACAAGAGAAGCCGTTCCCGCATTGAGCTCAGGCACCACAACAAGCTTTATATCTTGCGTTTCTCGGGCGATATTGGCCGAACCTTCCATCAATACCGCAGCGTTCACACCTTTCATTTGAAGATTGTTTGTAAACGCCAAACCTTGGTCAATTTTCACATCACCTCGAATAAAGTCAAAGCTGAAACCTTCGGTGAACACGTCTCGAAAATCTAGGCTGAGACGACGTGGCAGCGATTGCAAGCTGAGCACACCGAGTAATTTTGCGATCCCCGGATCGGCTTTGAGAAACTGCCCCGATTCCACGTTGACGCCGAAGCCGCCTGTCATGCTCGGATAATCCAAGGCCCAAGGCGCGCCCAGCCATGCAATTTGCCCCTGCATCATGCCTTTGCCGCGAGCAATCACCTTGTCTTGCCCAAAGCGCTTAAGCAACTCGCCTGTGTTGGCAATATCGAGTTTGAAATTAAGCGCTGTGCGGCGGCGCTCATTACGAACTACCGATTGATTTGCGCCAATTTGCGCCCAGTTCCCCGTGGCAGAAAATTGTGCCTCAGGCACTGTGACATTGAGCTTGGACAAACGCCACTCACGTACACCTGCGCTTTCTCGGTTGAGCGCTTCTAGCTCCAAGCGCCCTATGCGCGTCCCGCGCAACTCAAAATCTTCCACGATGATGTCTAGCGCCGGAATGCTGCTGGGTTGCTGCTCCAGCGTTGCTTCGATGTCTGAGGCCGTGGCCGCCGCCAACGAGAGTCGGGCAAGTCTTGCGTGAAGCCGCCCTGAGCTGTTGGCGCTGGGTTGGCGATACTCGATGTAGCCATTGAGTTCACGCGCTTCAAGATTGGCTCGCCACGTCAATTCTTCGCGGGAGGCGCCCACAACAGCGTCGTGCAAAGTGCGGCCTCGTGCCGTGAGTTCCCGTGCGCGTACTGCCAGCGTTGTGGGCAAGTAGGCCAAAGTTTCGTTGCTCAGGCCTGCCGCTTGCGCGGTGGCACCCGATTTGTTAGCGCCCGTAGCACCGCTGAGAAGTTTTTCCCAGGCATCGACGTTGACCTGCGCAAAATTGATGTTGGCCGCAACGCCGGGTTCATCGTTGGCAGCAATCGCCTCGCCTGCAGACAGGCCTACGCCAATACGCCCGCGCAATACACGCGGCGTATCTGTTGAAACATCGCGCAGGTAGTTGATAGAAGCTAAAGTGCCAAGCTCCACGCTGATCTGATCTTGTAGCTTTCGCCCATCAAGAAGAGAATCGCGGATCAAAAAACGATCGTAGCGCATAGGCAGCGTAGCATCGGCAGTTTTCACCAAAGGTGGCGGCAAATTCAGCGCCAGTCCTTGCAGGTTGCTACTCACTGAAATCTCAGGCACGCCTCGACGAAAATTCAAATTCGCTGTGTAGGCAGCGCCTCCGCTCGCTTGCCCCGCGATTCGGGAAATATAGCCTAGCTCCTTGGCTTGGCGCAGACCTTCTGCAGTGAATGTGCCCTGTGCTTTAAGCGCCACGCTTGCTTCACTGGTGTTTGAATTAGCGGAATTATTCGCTGGCCGCCGACCTCCTTCAATGCGCAGCTCGCCGCCAAATGCACGCGCTGATGCATCGCGCAGACCAAAACCTTTTTCGTCGAAGAGTATTTGCCCCTTGGCTTGTTGCAATATCGGAGATTCCGGGGTGAATCGCAAATCATTGCCCGGCAAAGTCACCGTGCCTTGCACGCGGCTATTGCCCATATCTCCAATAGGCAACAGCATTCGAAGCTTAAGATCAGTTTGCCCGCTGATGCTCGCTTGCGCCAAGGTCTTGTTGCTGATCTCCAGCAAAGGCGTAGTGTTTACCAAAGCGACCACCTCATCTGCGTTACCGCGCGCTTCCGCGCTGATTGCTATCTGCTGCTTTTGCGTCAGATCAGCAATAGACGCCTCAACTCTGCTCAGTAATACATTTGGGACGCCTGCGATTCGTGCAGTGGCTGCGCGAACAACCATGGATTGGCGATCAAACACCAACTCACCATTGATTTGCGTGATTGCAGGCCATGGCAGGCTGCCAGAGATAAGTTGGCTTCGCGGCACATAATCAAAAATCGCACCAGAGACTTGTGCAGCGATGCGAAACTCACCTTTTGCTGGGTCAGAAAATGGCAGGTCGTGCAGATCGCCTTTGATTTTGAAGCTGCCTTGATTGGCTTTTCCTTGCACAACGGCTTCGCGCACATACTGCCGGGCTGTTGGCAAAATCGTCATCGGCAAATAGCGATAGACGCGCGTGCCTTCGGCGCGCGTAAATGTACCCTGCAAATCCAAAATGCCGGGGAATCGTGATTTCGAATTGCTTTTGGCAGGATCTGAGGTCTGCCACTGAGCTGTGCCATCGCCTTGCAAATCATCATTTGCAAATTTGAGCTTGGTCATTTGCACTTGCCACTGCGCTGCATCGAGCTGCCAATTGAGTTCGGTCGTAAATTGATCAAAGGGCACTGTAGGCTCATCGAAGGCGCCAGGCAGCGTGATGCTACCGCGCTCGATGCTCACTTTCGCATTGCCACTTTTTTCATTGAATTTGAAATCAAGTTGCGCGTTACGCACACCGGGATGCCACAGCACCGCCATCGCACGCCCAGCGTTTGCACGCAGTGAAGCTTGCGTTGCTGTGATTTGCTCGTTGCTGGCGAGCAAGCTGATGCCAAGCGCTAGGCCTTGCACTTCGTACTGCGTGGGCTGCTCAATAGGGCCTTGCCATTTGGCTTGCAACTTAGGTAGCAAACCCTTAGGCTGGAGCTCGCGCAGCCAGCGGTGCACGGCAGCATCTAGCGGTAAACGATCTGAGATGCTGCTCAGAGACGCCAAATCCAGCTTGTCCGCCACGAAATCGCCAGCCGCTTTCGCGGGATCATTAAGACCCTTCAAGATAAGCTGAAAATTGCCGCCCGGCCACCGCAGGCCTTCTTGCAGGCTAAAAGCCAAATTCTCGGTGCTCATGGTTAATTGATCTTGATCCAGCGACACGCGGTAGCGCCCCGACAAAGCGCTCATCGCCAAAGGCTGCAAATCAGCGCGCAGCCGAACATTGACATCCGCCAAGGCCACATCCACCGTAGATTCACGCACCTTGCCTTGATCCATCGTAAGCCAGCCACGCAATGCGCCGCGCCCTTGGCTAATGTCAACGCCTAATTGCGCATACCGCCTGAGCTGCCGCACATCGACTTGCGGCAGTTCGGCATACAGCTGGCCTTGCCAACTGCGCCAATCGCCTTGCTTTCTGCCCAGCAAAGGCCCGCGAAAATCGCCGGTTATCGTCAAGCGCGAGCCCCATTCAGGTGGCGGTGTGGCTTCCAATCTTGCTTGATGCCAGCGCCCTTGATTTCGCAGATAAAGATCAACCTGTGACAGCGCCAATGGCGGTGCGCCGCGCAGCTCATCAGTCCAGCGCAACGTGCCCGAGCGAATCACGATCTCTCCTTGAGAAAACAGCCACTCGGCAGCGATGGTAGTGTCAGTCTCTGGGGCGCTTGTCTGCGAGACATCCAAACCAGCGATCGTGATGCGACCCTGTGCGTTGCGCCGAATGGCTAGCTCAGGTTGTTCAATGAGCAACTGCTCAAAGCCCAGATCAAAAAGCGATTGCGGCGAGATGGCAGCCGTCACGGTCTTGAGCACGAGCGCATCGCGGCCTTGCGCGTCTAGCAAACGCACTTGGCTCATGGTAAACGTTGGCATCAACCCATCCACGCGCGCCGAAATCTCGCCAATACGAAGCGGAACACCTAGCGCACGACTCAACCTGCTCTCAAGTTGCGGGCGAAAATCGCCGATTCGCGGCACAATCAAGCCGTAGATCGCAAACCATGCCAGCGCGATCAGGCCAAACAGCAGCACACTACCCCACCACAGAGCAGCTGCCAAGCCGGAATACCAACGCAAGCCTTTTGAGGCTGCGCGATGGGTTTGATGAGAATCAGGTGGCGACACGGTGACTAAAGTACGAGACATGCTAGAGGCTGACAACGCAATTATGACGGGCTTACCGACACATGACGCGCCAAAGCGGTGTGATGAAGCCATTGCGCCGGATTTAGCTTGGAGTGAAAAAGACGCATCAAGTTTCTCGCGCTACGCTGCGCGAGTTCATAGGCGATACATCCAGCAGATGGTATTGCTGCCATCAGGTGCGCCGTCTAAGCTAACACTACAAAACTGTTACGTCGAGCTACAAAGAAATCATGATGTGGCGGCTAGCTTGCGGATCACGCGAGCGCTCTGCCTAGAGCGGCTGATCACGCTCGATTGCGATCAATCTGCACCCTTGTCTGTCGTGACAGGAAGCATGACAGAGCTGGCTGAGTGGTCACTCGATGTAGCACTGCAGCTAGTTAGTAACCAACTGCACGCCTTGCATGGCCAACCCCAATCAGATAACGGACAAACCAGCGATTTATGGATCGTAGGTATGGGTAAGCTCGGCGCGCGTGAGCTCAATGTCTCCAGTGATATTGATTTGATTTTTGTTTATTCGCATGAAGGGCAAACAACGGGCATAGGTGAGCACAAACGCAGCAGCATCAGCAACCACGAGTATTTTCAAAAAATGGTGCGCAGTGTCTGTCAGATGCTTGCCGATGTGAGCGAGCATGGTTTTGTTTTTCGCATCGATTTAGCACTTCGCCCACATGGTAATTCAGGCCCTGCTGCGATATCGTTGGATGCGTTAGATAGTTATTTTCAGCTCAGCGGGCGGGAGTGGGAGCGCTTAGCGTGGCTGAAAAGCCGAGTGGTGGCGCATACAGGTGACCTTGCAGCGGCTCGACTATTGAATGAAGTTGTTAGCCCTTTTGTCTATCGGCGCTATTTGGACTACAGCGTGTTTGAGGCGCTACGGCAATTGCACAGCCAAATCCGAGACCACGCCAACCGCCGCGCAGCGGGCCGGCCCGAGCGGGCGAATGATGTGAAGCTTTCTCGCGGAGGCATTAGAGAACTTGAGTTTATTGTGCAGGTGCTGCAGGTGGTGCGCGGCGGGCAGTTTCCAGAGCTGTGTACCCGGCCGACGCTCAAAGCGCTGCAGCGCGTCGCGGCAAGCGGCCTGATGCCGCAAGAGACGGCGCAATCGCTTGCACGCGCCTACGAATTCTTGCGCCGCACCGAGCATCGCATCCAGTATTTGGACGATCAGCAAACGCATCTTTTGCCGACGAATGATGAGGATTGTGCTTGGCTCTCGCGCAGCATGGGCTTTTCTGATTGTCATGGTTTTCTCTGCGCACTGGATAGTTATCGCGAGCTGGTTGCTAGCGAATTTGACAAGCTTCTTGGTCAAGATAAACCATGCAAAAGCTGCAGCAGCCCTGCGAGCACTGACAGCGGCGAGTTGGCAGACATCTTAGCCAACCTGCCAGAGATCCTAAGACAGCGCATCGCACTTTGGCAAGAACATCCTCGCGTCAACAGCCTCCGGCAAGAATCACGCGCGCGCCTCATCCGCTTGGTGCAACGTATGGCGCAATGGTTGCGCGAGGGTGCTGTGATGGAAACTGCTGCTTTGCGCTTTGCCGATTGGCTAGAGCCTTTGTTGCGACGAGAGTCCTATTTAGCACTGCTCTTAGAGCGCCCAGCCGTGCATGAGCGGCTGCTGCGCGTTTTAGGTGCGGCCCGCTGGCCTCAGCGTTATTTGATGCAACACCCTGGCGTGATTGACGAGCTGGCGAGCGAGAGCATTTTGGCGGAGCGTTTCGAGGCTGCTCAGTTTGCGAATGAACTGCAGCAGCGCCGCGTCGCTTTGCAAAGCAGTGGCCAAAGCGATGAAGAAAGCCTGATGGCGTTGTTGCGCCGTGCGCAACAGGCCGAGCTCTTTCGCATTCTCGTGCGCGATCTTGAACGCCGCATCTCGATCAGCGAAGTGGCTGATGATTTGAGCGCCTTGGCAGATACCGTTTTGAGCGTCAGCATTCAATGGGCATGGGAATTCATCAAAGAGCGTCATGTCGAAAAGCCGCGCATCGCCATCATCGCTTATGGCAAATTAGGCGGCAAAGAGTTGGGCTATGGCAGCGATTTGGACATCGTGTGCCTCTACGACGATGCACACCCTGAGGCCAGCGCGATTTATGCCAAGCTCGTGCGCAAGCTGATCAGTTGGCTCTCCACCAAGACGGCACAAGGTGATTTGTACGACATCGATACCGCCTTACGGCCCAACGGCAATGCTGGCATGCTAGTCACGTCGATAGATGCTTTTGAGGAATACCAGACCCAGCGCGGCAGCAATACAGCATGGACCTGGGAGCATCAAGCCATGACGCGTGCGCGTTGCGTGTACGCTAAGTCAGAAATGGTTGCGCGTTTTGACGCCATTCGGTATCAGGTCCTGATTGCCAAGCGTGATGCAAATGCCTTGAAAGCAGAGATATTGAGCATGCGAGAGCGGGTGATGCAGGCTCACCGCGTACCGACCGATCGCTTTGATGTCAAACACAGCGTTGGCGGCATGGTAGATGTGGAATTTGCGGTGCAGTATCTTGTGCTATCCCAATCGCACTCCCACCCCTCATTGGCGCTCAATAGTGGCAATATTGCTTTGTTGCACACAGCCGAACAGCTCGGCCTGTTGCCTGCCAACGTGGGACGCAGTGCAGCCGATGCTTATCGCCAATTGCGTAGCGCTCAGCACTTGGCTCGGCTCGATGAACAAACCCCACAGATCGCGCTAGATGAGCTTCAAAACGAGCAAAGCGCCGTGAAGGCGCTTTGCAAAGTGGTTTTTGGCTGATCAATCAGCCAGTGTGCTCAAAACCTAGGCCAACAGTTCAGGCCATAAACACAGCGATAAAAGCCAGCAAAAACATCAGCACTGCGCCCATCACAGGCAGGACAACAGGCATTAAGTGAACAATCTCTTCCACGCCATCAGGCGGCGTCTGATCGTCGTGAGCGTGATCGGTGGTTTTGGGTGCAGACATGACAATTCCTAAAAATCAATACTCTGATTTTACAAGACTCTAGGTTCTCGCTTGAATCGCAGAGTAAATCGAGCGCCGGGCCTGTTGGCCTTTGCATCCACGTCGTCCAAATGCAGTTGCGCACCATGTCTTTTGGCAATTTCTGCCACGATCGCTAGCCCTAGGCCTGAGCCATCAGCATCTTGGCCCAAGCTTCGGTAGAAAGGTTGCAAAACCAACTCGCGCTCAGACATCGCGATCCCGGGCCCGTTGTCGTCGACCTGTAGCGTTAACAAGCTTCCTTCAGGGTCAGCCAACACGCGCAACGTGATCACACCAGCTTGGCTGGCTGTGCTGGGAACATAGTTGAGTGCGTTGTCGACCAAATTGCGCACCAACTCGGGCAGCAATGCAGGATATCCTTGTATTTTTGCGTTGGGGTCACCTGCCTCCAAGCCCTCATACCCGATATCGAAATTGCGCTCCATGGCTCTAGGTAAGGCGTCACGCACAACGTCAAGTACCAGCTGCGCCAAGTCGACACTTTGCTGCGGCAAGCTTTGGCCGCTGCCTTCGGCTCGGGCCAAAGCAAGCAATTGATTCACAGTACGTGTGGCACTCACGCTGGCGCGGCTGATTTGCTTGAGCGATTGCTTCAGATCAGCCTCACTGGTCTGCGCACGCAGAGCTAAATCAGCTTGCATGCGCAGGCCCGCAAGCGGTGTTTTGAGTTGATGAGCAGCATCAGCTAAGAAACGCCTCTGCGCTGCTAAAGATTGGCGTTCACGGTCAAAAAGCACGTTGACTGAGTTAACCAGTGGCGTCACTTCAAGTGGCACCGTCTGCGTCTCAATCGGGCTTAAATCATCTGGTCGGCGTGCCCGGATGCGATCCTCTAATTCGCGCAGAGGTCGGATGCCACGCGCCAGTGCGAGCCAGATCAAAAAAACGGCCAGCGGCAGTACGATGAATTGCGGAAGCATGACGCCTTTGACAATCTCAGTCGCGAGCCGTGAACGCTTTTCCCTTGTTTCTGCGACTTGTATGAGTATCGGTTTGACGCTTGGTAGGGCGACCGGAGAGTCGGTGCTTTGCGTTCGCGTATACATCCAAGCAATGCGCACTTCTTGGCCTCGAAATTCATCATCACGCAACTTCACGCGCCCGACCTCTATCACCTCATCGTCGGGCGGCGCCGGCAGCTCTGACTCGCCACTCAAATGCTCACCGCGCAAGCCCAATACTTGGTAGTACACCAAATCATCGTCATCTGCACGCAGAATCTCTCTGGCGGGCGCTGGCAAATTGAAAGTTGCCTTACTATCGCTGACGATGACCAGCCTCGACAGTGCCTCCGTATTGTGCTCAAGCGCCCGGTCAAAAGGTGCGCCTGCAATTCCTTGAGCCACCAGCCAAGTCAGCACCAAGCTGGCTGGCCAAATGACCAGCAAAGGAGTGAGCATCCAGTCAAGGATTTCGCCAAACAAGCTGCGCTGCTCGCGCTGAAAGATTTTCATAGCCTCGTACAGCCCTTGCGCTTAAGTCTCGCTGAAGCTGCCATGCTGAGCATTAACCCGTTGCCTGTATCTTCTCTAAACAGTAGCCCAAGCCGCGTACTGTGGCGATGCGGATCGGGCCTTTCTCAATTTTTTTGCGCAGCCGATGGATATAGACCTCAATCGCATTGTTGCTCACTTCATCGCCCCATTCACACAAGCGCTCAACTAGCTGATCCTTGCTGACCAAGCGACCTGCTCTGGTCAGCAAGATTTCTAGCAAACTGATCTCGCGAGCCGATAGATCAATCATCTTGCCATCAATCGTTGCGACGCGGCCAGATTGATCGTAAGACAGAGGCCCGTGCTTGATGAGTGCGTTGGCGCTGCCAGCAGTACGCCGCGTGAGCGCGCGCACGCGCGCTTCCAGCTCTTCCAAAGCAAACGGCTTGGCCATGTAATCATCGGCGCCGTAGTCAAGGCCTTTGACGCGCTCTTCCACGCTGTCAGCAGCCGTCAAGATCAACACTTGCAGCGCGGAGCCGCGCGAGCGCAGGCGCTTTAGCACTTCGAGGCCATGCAGCTTTGGCAATCCGAGATCGAGAATCAGCAAATCGAATTCTGTGTTGGTCATCAGCGCCGCATCCGCCTGCACGCCATCGGTCACATGATCAACCGCAGCGCCTGAGCTACGCAAAGCACGAAGCAAGCCATCGGCAAGCACTTGGTCATCTTCAGCAATCAAAATGCGCATGATCAGAATTCTCCTCAGCGACGACGTGCCATCTGTGAACACATTGTAAGGATTGTGCTGAATCTGGCCTGACGTTGCATGACGCAGCTATAGAGGGCAAAATATAAGGCGTACTTTTAGGAGACCGCCATGCTCAATCCGTCCTATTTTTTTCGCACTCTTTTCCTGTGCGTCGCTGCCGCAACTCCTGCTTTGCAAGCGCAACAAGCCCCCGCCAGCAGCGCAGCTGGGGCACAGTCTGATGCGCAATGCATCTTGGCAGGCCGCGTCAGCAGCGACGGACGGTGGGCGCCTGCTGCAAGTAGCGTGCATTTACTTGGCGCTACGGGCGAGCGCATTCGCGGTGCAAATCAAACAACGCTCGCCTCAGTCAAAGCGGTGCGTCTTTTGGAATCGACGCTGCTTGCGCAATGCAATGCTGGACAGGCCATGGCCGATGGACTCTCGACAAACGGTGTGAAAAGCGCCGTGCCTGCATTGAAGGCCGGTGATGTGCCAATTGCAGTGCAAGCGATAGCGATGCTGCCTGGGCGAGGTCTCTCTCAATGGGTAGAGCTGCGCGTGGCCGTACCCGTTGAGCGCGTGACCCTGCTCATGCGTTAGGCTGCATAGCGATTTTAAGCAAAAAATGCCATTTGAGCTTATAAATACTGCGTGAGGCGCTACTGAATTAATAGCGATCAGTATTGCTTTGCGCAATTACTTCATGCACTAGCTGCAATTTCGCCACCACTTTGTAGGGCAGCGTAAACGGATAAAACGGCGCTTGACCCATGCTGTCTGAGAGCTCATTGAGCACGCTGGTCAGGCGCAGCCAATCGTTAACTAGCTGCAAATACTCATCCGCCCCTGCGCGGCTCGCATCCCACAGCGCATCCATGCCAAACGGCTGCACGCGCGACTCCACATCATCTGCAGTCAGCCCGAAGCTGGCTGCGCTATTCAAAGCATCACGCAAATGCAAATAATGCGCCCAGCTCTCCGCCCAATCTTCCCAAGGGTGGCTACTGGCGTATTCGCTCACGTGGTTTTGGCGCCAATCGGGCGGTGCGCCTTGCACATAATGCTGCTGCAGGGCGGCTTGGTAGTCGATACGCTCATCGCCAAATAGCTCACGGAAGCTCATCTGCCATGGCGTATCAGCGACCAACCTGTCCCAATAATAATGACCGATCTCGTGGCGCAAATGACCCAGCAGCGTGCGATACGGCTCATGCAGTGCAGCTCGGTTTTGTTCGCGAAAGGCATCGTCGGCTTCCATCGCGTTCACCGTAATGAAGCCATGGCCATGCCCGGTGATCACGGGTTGATCAGGCCAATCGCGCAAGAAATCAAACGCCAAGCCGCGCGCTTCGTCTTGCCACACACCGGGTAGCTTAGAGCGAACAGGAAGGCCGAGCGAGAGAAGTTGGCTCACCAAGCGGCGCTTGGCATTTTCAATTCTTCCCCAAAGCATTTGATTTTCTTGCATGCTCTGATCAGGAATCATGCGATTCAAGCTGCAAGAGATGCACAGGCCACGATCATGGTGCGATTCAATCCCCGCAGGACGCAGCCAATTGCAATTCGCTGCCGTTTGGTAATTTGCGCAGCGGTGGAAGGCGGCGTCATCGCTATCACCCTCAATCTTCCAAGCATCGCCCGCATCGTCGTGATGCGCAACCAGTGCCACCATGCGTGCAGTCACCGGCTCATAAGCCAGCGTGCGGCTGCAATTGAGGCATTGACTATTGCGAAAAAAAATCGGCGAGCCACACACGCAGCGATACGCATGGCGCGTAGAGCCGATCTTAGGAAAGGCGGGCGGTGTTGAATCAAGCAAAGACATACTATGAATTTTATAGCACGTCACGCAGTATGTATGCCGGCTAGAAGCCTATTTTGCCTTAAATATCACTCGTAAACCTCGGCTTCAGGATCCGTGGCTTCCAGCTCGTAGCTTGCCGCCAGCATCGCCAGCCGCCCAATCACGCCATACATGTAAAAACGATTGGGCACGCTTGCCCCAGGCTTGGCGCCAGGTTGGGGCATATGCGCCGATTTGTCAAACGCCAGCGGCACAAATTGCGCGCCCGGCGAATTCAAATTCTCATCCACGCCGCGCTCCGAGTGCACGCGATAAAAGCCGCCCACCACATAGCGATCCATCATATAAACCACGGGCTCTGCCACCGCAGCATTCACGCGCTCATTGGTGTGTACGCCTTCTTGGATGATCACTTGGTTGATCTCCATGCCATCTTTGGCTACGCTCATTTTGTTTTTCGTTTTGCGATTGATCACATCCAGATCTTTCACATCGCGCACCGTCATGATGCCCATGCCATACGTGCCGTTGTCTGCTTTCACGACGACGAAAGGCTTCTCGTTGATGCCGTATTCTTTGTATTTGCGTTTGATTTTGGTGAGCAGCGCATCCACGTTTGACGTGAGGCAATCCATGCCCAAGCCTTCTGCAAAATTCACCTCGCCACATTGCGCAAACATCGGATTGATCAGCCAAGGATCAATACCGAGCAATTTGCCAAAGCGCTTAGTCAACTCTTCATAGGCTTCAAAATGCTTAGATTTGCGGCGCACATGCCAGCCAGCATGCAATGGTGGCAGAAGGAATTGCTCATGAATGTCTTCCAAGATGCCGGGGATGCCGGCACTCAAATCATTATTCAGCAGAATCGTGCAAGGATCAAAATCTTTGAGCCCCAAGCGGCCTTTGCCTAAGCCAGAATCGCTTTTGATGCGCAGCGTGGGCTCGAGCAGAATGCTATCGCCATTAGGCAGATCCATGCGGGTGGGCTCTTTGATCTCGGGATTGATCGAGCCGAGGCGCACATTCAGCCCCGCCATGTTGAAGATGCGGGCGAGCCGCGCCACGTTCATCAAATAATACGGATTGCGCGTGTGGTTTTCAGGAATCACAAGCAGATTCTTCGCATCCGGGCAAATCTTCTCAATCGCCGCCATCGCCGCCTGCACGGCCAGCGGCAGCATCTCTTCCGTCAAATTATTCCAGCCCCCGGGATACAGATTGGTATCCACAGGCGCGAGCTTGAAGCCTGCATTGCGCACATCCACCGAGCTGTAAAACGGCGGTGTGTGCTCCATCCACTCCAAGCGAAACCAGCGCTCAATGGCTGGCATGCAATCCAAAATGCGCTGCTCCAATTCGTTGATAGGGCTGTTGGTGGCGGTGATGAGGTGCGGAACCATTTTTTTCTTTCAGTACTTTGATTATTGTAGGTAGTTGGGGATGAGTCTGCTGGTTACAAGGCGGGAGCGTTCTTTGACTTTGGCTTGCGGCCTACAATCTTGGTTTTCTGATTTCTTTAGAGCACGGAAGGCACGGAAATTTCACGAAAGACACAGAAAATTCATTCATTTGATT
>JAYSRZ010000120.1:0-5659 GCA_043720775.1 Variovorax sp.
CACCATCATGCGCGGCGATAAAGTCGCGCTCTTGGGGCCAAACGGCGCCGGCAAAACGACGCTGCTCAAAATGATTTTGGGCGAGCTCAAAGCCGATTCAGGCAAAGTGCGCCAAGGCTCGAATCTGCAAGTGGCCTACTTTGACCAAATGCGTGATGCGCTCAATTTAGAAGCGACGCTGGAGGATTTCATCAGCCCCGGCAGCGAGTGGATTGAGATCAATGGCCAGCGCAAGCATGTAAAAAGTTATTTGCAAGATTTCTTGTTCAGCCCCGCTCGCTCGCTCTCCCCGGTCAAAAGCCTCTCCGGCGGCGAACGCAGCCGCTTGCTGATGGCGCGGCTGTTTGCGCGGCCGGCCAATGTGCTTGTGCTTGATGAGCCCACCAATGATCTGGATATTGACACTCTGGAGCTCTTAGAAGAAATGCTGCAAGACTACAGTGGCACAGTTTTCCTCGTGAGCCATGATCGCGCCTTCGTGGATAACGTGGCCACCAGTATTGTCGCGTGGGAAGGCGACGAGAGCCCCGGCCAATGGCGCGAATACGAAGGCAGCGTGCAAGATTGGATGACGCAGCGCGACAGGGCGCAGCGCATTCGGGGTGCTCAGGAAACAAAGGATGGCAAAAAGATAAGCCAAATCATCCAGCAGACGGCAGAGAATCTGCGCGAGGCGCTATCACAATCAGAGCAAACAGCTTCTGCATCTACAGCTCCACAGAAGAAAGCCCGCAAGCTCAGCTTCAAAGAGCAGCGTGAATTCGATGCCATTCCCGCCAAGATCAGCGCCTTAGAAACAGAGCTGCAAACCCTGCAAAACCAACTTTCTAGCGGCAAGCTCTACGCACATGATCCTGCGCTGGCCGCACAGCTTGCGCAGCGGCAAATACAAATCGACGATGAGCTGCTGGCCTGCTTGGTGCGGCAAGAGGCTTTGGCTTAATACTATTAATTCAATAGCACTCTGCGCATATTCCATGCCGGCCACCTGCCCTTTTTGATGTAAATATGCAAGAAAAACTGCCCTCTGAGCCCTTCTGGCAAAGCCTCATGCAGCGCCCCGAGCTGGCCTTGGTGCCAGAGTCTTGCCGCGATGAGCGTCGCTTGCATGATGCGCTGGTCTTGAAGCCGCTGAAAGCTGTCAAGCCCGAGGAGCTCGCCGCCATCCGCGACGATGATGCGAGAGCTAATTACGCGATGCTGCTGCACTTCAGAGACGGCGTGGCGAAAGCAGGCAGCTTGTCCAATTGGTACGCGCAGCTTTTCGCCGGCGGCAAGATCGCTATAGCGCCGCTCTTCATCGACATCGCCGTCAAAGAAATCCTGCGCGATGTTTTGCCTGAAGATGCAGACCCCTTTATGCACCGCGCTGCCGAGCTGCTCTACCGCCCCCAGCGCATCACCCTCCACGAAGGCCGCATCTTGAGTGGTGATCAGGAAGCGCTCGACCTTGAGAAAGAAACAGCAGGCCTTGGCGATCTCGGCCGCCTGCTGATGCAAAACAAAATTCAAATCGCAGGCAGCGATCAGCAGAGTCTGCGCGTCCTAGATGTTGAGCACGCACTCACTTTTCAGGAGCAATCCGCGCAATCCAGTTATCGGCATACCTGGCTTTTAGACCTCACCCATGAGCAATCCTCCCAAGTCGGCGCGGCCAACCACACCTTCGAAATCCGCCTAGCCCGCAAAGACAGCGGCCTAGCCGCTTTGAGTCGCGTGCTCGAACTCTGGATCGAACATTTCAAAGGCGCAAAAGTCCGCATCACGCCCTTGTCAAAAATCGAAGACCTTGCCTGGCGCTGGCACACCGGCTTAGATACCCAATCCACCGAACTGCTCAACACCCTCTACCAACAGCAGCCTTTGGCAGAGAACCAACTGAGTCGCCTCATCACCCTCTTCCGCTTAGATTTCTTGGATAGCGCAGATTGCCTCCCCGAGATGAAAGCCAAACCCACCTACCTCGGCCTAGCAATGAATGAAAAGGGCTTGCTCAAGCTAAAGCCACAGAATTTGCTGCTGAATTTGCCGTTTGCTCAAAATCAGTGAGTTTAAAATCTCTGATCGGAGATTTTTATATACTTTAATATACAAAAACGATTAAAATTCTCCAATCGGAGATTTTTTACAGCTTTTGCTGAAATTTGATGAATTCATCTCCGCTCGGAGTTTTTTATGCAAGTTATCCAATCCACTGTCCAACTCGGCACAACTATCCGTCAGCGCAGGCAAGAAGCGGGCTTGACCTTGGTGCTGGCAGCAGCAGCCTGCGGTGTAAGCGTGAAATTCCTACAAGCCTTAGAAACCGGCAAGCCCACCGTGCAATTTGACAAAGCGCTCGGCGTGGCTCGCCATTTCGGCATTGAAATGATGATCGCCTGATGCCCACCAACAAGCTCAACATTTGGGTGGGCAGCGCGCATGCCGCTACGGTGGAATCTCAGCAAGACAGTTTTGCCCTGAGCTACACCGAAGCTTGGGCTCTATCGCCACAAGCATTCGCCTTTTCGCCGCACTTACCTCTCAGCCAAACTACGCAAGGCGCAGCCGTCAAACATTTCTTCAGCAACCTCCTGCCCGAAGGTCGCCCACTCGAAGCCTTGTCTTATGCACATCAAGTCAGCCAATACGACGTGTTTGGCATCTTGCGCAAAGTCGGGCGCGATTGCGCGGGCGCGTTGGTGCTCACAGATGAAGATGCAGCGCCGCCCGAAGCCAAAGTTTTCACGCCAGATGACTACGAAGCCGTGAGCCATGCAGAGCTGCATGAGCGTATCGTAGACTCTCGCGCGCAAGACGTGCCCCTCATGTTCTGGCGCGGTAAGCGCCGCATGTCACTCCCCGGTGTGCAAAACAAGCTCGGGGTGTATATGGCGCAAGACGGCAGCCTCTGGCTTCCCAAAGATGGCGCGCCCACTTCGCATATCTTGAAAGTAGGCAACGAGCGCCATCCCGACATGGTGGCCAACGAATACGCCTGCATGAAACTGGCGCAGGCCATTGGCCTGCCCGTGCCCAACCTGCAATACATGGAATTGCCCGAGCCCATTCTCCTCGTGCAGCGCTACGACCGCACATGGACGCCTGATGGCGGCCTGCTGCGCACCCATCAAATCGATGCCTGCCAAGCCCTGAATTTACCGCCCGAACAAAAATACGAAGAACCCGCCTACGAGCTGGCCGCCCCAGGCCCCACATTTGCGCAACTGCTCGCATTGCACAAACTCTGCCGCATCCCCGCCAGCGCCCAAGTGCTCATGCTGCAATGGCTGCTGTTTAATTTCATCATCGGCAACAGCGATGCCCACGCCAAAAACTTCTCATTCACCGTGAGCGAACGCGGCCTACAAGCCGCCCCTCTCTACGATCTGGTCAGCGGCTTGCGCTATGGCTATCGTGATATGGCGCAAAGCGTTGGGGGTGAAACGCATTTGGATGTGATTGGTACGGAGGATTGGAAGCGTTTGGCTAGAGACTGCGGCATTCCGTATTCGCTGTTGCAGCGCATCGCCAAACCACTGACGCGCAGTATTCAAGAAAGCTTGGATAAACTACAAAAGAACCTTAGTGCCGAAGCAACGCAGGCAAACATAGACGCCATTCAATTTGTTTTCACGACTGCATTCACGCGATCTAGCCTACTAAAAGGACAACTCAAAGCATGAAGCGTCAAAACACGACAATACATAAGCTATTATTTAGCGGTAGTAAATAAATTCATCAACTCAAAAATAGCAAGGCAAGATATGTTTGAAAAATTGGCGTTTGGCGTTTGGCGTTTGGCGTTTGGCGTTTGGCGTTTGGCGTTTGGCGTTTGGCGTTTGGCGTTTGGCGTTTGGGGTAGGGATAACCGCATTGGTGCTGGTTGCGTGCGGAGGTTCTGACAGCCCTGAAGCACAGCCTGCTGGCAACAACAGCTTGCAGCTTGTCTCGGGCGACACAAGTGCTCGCATTGATGTAGGCAGCAGCAAATCTGTTACTGCGCAATACAACCAAACGGTGGCGCAGATCGAGGTGGCCAGTCTTCCAGTAGGGCTAAGCATCACTTCTCGCATTTCTGGCGGCCAAGTACAAATGACAGTTGCTGTGCAACCCGAGTTTTCCTTCGTTAGTGGCCCTGAAGTATCTGTACCTGTGCAAATCACGCTGACGGATGCAAAAGGCGGTATGTTGGCCGCGAGCATCGCAGTTATAGCAGTGGATTTGCAACCCATAGCAATTACTGCACTCAACGATCTACGGTTTTCAGACAATGTTGGCTATTCTGCTTTTATATTGCTGAACAGCGATGGAAGTTCTCCAACTTACCCGTTTGCTGCTGATCAAATCACTAACCCAGCATATTCACCTATCTATGGATGTTTTTACAGCTGCATGGATCCATACAATAGCCATTGGGCAGTCAACATAGCCGCTAGCGATACGGCTAATCGTGATCTGATCTATTCCATGCAAGTCAGCGTATCAGATAGTTTTTCAGATGTTGCAAGTGCTCACGGAATCGCTGCAAATCTATCTATCAATCCATCTGGCATGCTTACGCAAAAATGCAATGGAGGAAATGGCACGGTAGCCGCCATAGAAGGATTACCCCCTTGCTATGATTCGGTCGGATATGCTTCAGAAGTCTTCACTGTCACGATTACTGCAACTCCGAAAAACGGTTATAAAAAACTTACACGCTCATTTAAGATGTCAGTTCGTAACGATGGCTGATGCACCTGAAATTAGTTGATTGCATATCGATTTACATATTCCGCCGATACTGCCCACCGACTTCAAACAGCGCATTCGTGATTTGGCCGAGTGAGCAGACGCGAACGGCATCCATCAGCACTTCGAAGACATTGGCATTCGCAATCACGGCTTGTTGCAGGCGGGCGAGCATTGCTGGAGCGGCTAGCTTATTGCGTTCTTGGAAATCATTTAATCGTTTGAGCTGACTAAGTTTTTCTTCTTCCGTACTTCTCGCAAGTTCCAGCGTCTCGGGCGTATTGTCGCTATGCGGGTTGCGGAAAGTGTTGACGCCGATGATGGGGAGCTCTCCAGTGTGTTTGAGCATTTCGTAATGCATGCTTTCGTCTTGGATTTTGCCGCGCTGGTAGCCGGTTTCCATGGCGCCGAGCACGCCGCCGCGCTCGCTGATGCGTTCGAATTCTGTGAGCACGGCTTCTTCGACCAGCTCTGTCAATTCGTCGATGATGAAAGCACCCTGATTGGGGTTTTCGTTTTTGGCCAAGCCCCATTCGCGGTTGATGATGAGCTGGATGGCCATGGCGCGGCGCACGCTGTCTTCTGTGGGCGTGGTAATCGCTTCGTCGAAGGCGTTGGTGTGCAGGCTGTTGCAGTTATCATAAATCGCGATCAGGGCTTGCAGGCTGGTGCGGATGTCGTTGAACTGGATTTCTTGCGCATGCAAGCTGCGGCCACTGGTTTGCACGTGGTATTTGAGTTTTTGCGAGCGCTCATTTGCGCCATATTTATCGCGCATCGCGATTGCCCAAATGCGACGGGCGACGCGGCCTAATACGGTGTATTCAGGGTCCATACCATTGGAGAAAAAGAAGCTCAAATTCGGCGCGAAATCGTCGATGTGCATGCCGCGTGCGAGGTAAGCTTCTACGAATGTGAAGCCATTGCTCAGCGTGAACGCGAGCTG
>JAYSRZ010000121.1:0-5656 GCA_043720775.1 Variovorax sp.
GTGATCGAGCTCAAACCGATGAACCGCTACCGCTTAAAAGTGGCCAAAACATTCCGCTGGCGCGGCGACGGCCCGATTCGCAGCTACTTTACGCAACACATCGTGGGCGAATACTTTGCAGGCCGTTTTGACCGCGAAGGCGAGACGCTCATGATGGTACACGGCAATATCAACCGCGCCGTCGCCCCAAATTTCGTGGAGCGCATCAACCGCATCGGCCAAGACTTTGCAGCGCAGCATTTGGCGGACAAGAAAATGGATGAAAAACACCGCGATGGGTTTACGATGATCGTAGGCTTTCGGCGCTGGGAGTTTTCGGCGTTTACCGGTCTGCGTAGGAAGTAATGCATACGGCTTAATCAATGCAAGCCGATGCTGCCGGATCTTAAAATCTGCAGCGGATTTCCCGAAATCCCGTGTCTGAGCAAAATCCGCTCGGCAGGCGCGCCAAGCAAGACTCGTAAACGAGTCCTAATTACCTATAATACGAATTGACCTTACGCTGCTGCAACCGCCTTAAACGGATGCATTGCCTTCCCTAGCATTCCTAGTCTTATCGAGTCTGTTCTTATGCGTTTTTCCAGCGTTTATCGGCTTTCAGTGCTTGCGTGCCTGTTTGCAGTGGGGCCTACAAAAGCGCAATTTGGAATTCCAAGCTCGGTGCCCGCGCCAACTGCTAGCGCAGCTTTCGTGCCGCCCGCAAACATCAATCTCAGTGCGCCAGTTGCGCCGGGCCTCAGGCTCATGTCGACGCCGGAGCTGCGTACAAGCAATATCGAGTTTGCTGAGCCTCCCCCAAAAGAGCCTTTAGCGAGAGCGCCTCGCAAAGCGCAGACCCCAAATCAGTTTCAACAGTTTGTTCAGGAAGCAACGGGTCGCAAACTCAAGCCCTTCGGTTCTGAGTTGTTTGAGTCAACGGATGCGTACGCAACCGATGCTGCGCTACCTCCACCATCTGATTACGTGCTTGGCCCCGGTGATGAGGTGAGAGTGCAGATTTGGGGTGCAGTTGATTACAACGGAACTCACACCCTAGACCGGAATGGGCAAATTAGCTTGCCCAAGATTGGCGTTGTCGTGCTTAACGGCGTGCCGATGCGTAACATAGAAGCTGTTTTGCGTAGCCATATTGCGAAGGTGTTCACTAACTTTGACGTCAACGCGAATTTGGGTCGTCTTCGCAGCATCCAGGTTTATGTTGTAGGGCAAGCGCAGCAGCCGGGTACTTACAAGCTGTCCAGTTTGAGCAGTTTGGTGAACGCGCTTTTTATCAGCGGCGGGCCCAGTGCGAATGGATCGATGCGCAACATTCAGCTCAAGCGCTCTGGTCGGGTGATCACTACGCTGGATTTGTATGATTTCATTGCCAAAGGAGACAAAGCGCGAGATATGCCTTTGCAAGCGGGCGATGTGATCGTGATCCCGCCGGTGGGCGCTCGCGTCGCAGTCTCTGGCGCCATTGATCAAGCTGCTATTTACGAGCTCAAGGCGGGTGCTTCGTCTATCAATGATGTCTTGAGCATCAGTGGAGGTGTGCCGGCCTTGGTTAATTTGCGCAAAGCCAGCTTGGAGCGAATCGCACCCGAGAAAACGCCCCCCCGGCAGGTGCAAGACTTAATCCTTGACGCAGAAGGCCTGAAGCTTCAGCTGCGTGATGGTGATGTGCTGACTTTGCTCAGCATCAGCCCAGCATTTGCTAACGCAGTGACGCTGCAAGGTGCAGTTGCAGCGCCTCTTCGTTATGGCTGGTTTGAGGGCATGCGCATCTTGGATTTAATCCCTGAACGCGATGCACTGATCACCACTGATTATCACAAACGCAAAAATTCTCTGGTGCAAATCAATGAGGCCTTCAAAGATGCGGGCTCGGGTGTAGCAAGCCGCGCCAAAACGCTGGCCGAGCAGATTAATTGGGAATATGCGGTGATTGAGCGCCTCAACAAAGATCAGCTCACCACCGAATTAGTGCCTTTTAATTTAGGCAAAGCAGTGTTGTCAAAAGATCCTGCCCACAATTTGCTTTTGCTTTCAGGCGATGTTGTCACGATTTTGAGCCAAAGTGACATTAGTTTGCCTCAAGGTCGCCAAACACGTTTGATACGGATTGAAGGCGAAGTGGCTGCGCCGGGCATTTATCAAAGCAAACCTGGGGAAACACTAGCGCAACTTATTCAGCGCATTGGCGGCATAACGTCACAAGCGTATTTATTTGGTATTGAATTTAGTCGAGAGTCAGTGCGTCAGCGACAGCAAGAAAACTTAGCGCAACTCGTGAGACGACTTGAGTCGCAGCTGCAATCTCAAACTAGCAACGCAGTCTCCAATATTCGGAGTGATAACGTAGCTCAAGTACAGATCGTACAACAACAACAGCAAGCACAAATGAAAGCGCAGATTGATCGGGTGAAAGCATTGCGCAGCAATGGGCGAATTACTTTGGAGCTAGACCCAAAAATTTCCGTGCTTAACTTTTTGCCAGATCTGCCCTTGGAAGATGGTGATCGCATACTTATTCCATCAATTCCAAGCTTCGTTGCGGCATATGGCGCGGTCAACAACGAAAACGTCTTTATTTATAAAGCTGGGAAAACGGCAGGCGATGTCATCAAGTCTGCGGGACTAACAGATGAAGCTGACACCGGCCAAGCTTTCATCCTTCGCGCTGATGGCAGCATCATCTCAAAGCGTGATCGCGCTAGCAGTTGGTTCGGCAGTGACTTCGAATCACTTCAATTGATGCCCGGCGATGCCATTGTTGTGCCAGCTTTGATTGATCGTGAGAATCGCTACAACTTTATTACTCGTGTCCTCAAGGATTGGACGCAGATATTCGCCAACTTCGGTCTTGGTGTTGCCGCCATTCGTTCTATCAAATCGAATTAAGCAGCATGACTGATAACAGCCAAACCCTAGAGCCGTCAGCCGCCTCTCACAACGAAGATGAGATCAGTTTGATCGATCTGCTGCAAGTAGTTGTCGAAAATTTTTGGTTGATTGCGTTGGGGTCAATTTTTGTGGGGCTGTTGGCGTTGGGCATTAGCTTTCTGATTCCGCCCACCTTTACGTCAACTGCAAAAATCTTGCCGCCCCAACAGCAGCAAAGCTCAGCGGCTTCTCTTTTGCAAAATCTGGGTGCTTTGGGTGGGCTGGCAGGTGCAGCTACCGGCATTAAAAATCCGAATGATCAGTACGTCGCTTTTATGCAAAGTCGCACTGTGCAGGACGCTTTGATCAAGCGCTTTAAATTGATCGAACGCTACGATGTCAAATTTGCAGACGATGCCAGACTCGAACTGACTAAAAACGTCAAAATCAGCTCCGGAAAAGATGGCCTAATTACGATCACAGCCGAGGATGACCAACCTGCTTTTGCTGCGGATTTGGCTAATGCGCACATCACGCAACTCAGCGAATTACTGAGTAAATTGGCTGTTACTGAAGCGCAGCAAAGACGAGTTTTTTTTGAGAAGCAGCTAAGCAACGCGAAAGAAAATCTCACCAAGGCAGAGCTTGCGCTACAGACGACCGGTGTCAGCGCCGGTACGCTCAAAGCCAACCCAGCCGCTGCGGTAAGCGGGCTTGCCCAGCTTCAGGCGAGCATCACAGCGCAAGAGGTGCGCGTTTCTGCGATGCGAGGCTATTTGGCTGAAAGTGCGCCGGATTTCAAGCAAGCCATGACAGAGCTTGGCGCCCTGCGCGCCCAGCTTCGCCGGGCTGAGCAAGTGAAGTCTCCCGAGCAAGCCGGCGACAGTGATTACATCGCAAAGTTTCGTGATTTCAAATACTACGAAACGCTGTTTGAGTTGTTTGCCAAACAGTATGAACTGGCCCGTGTTGATGAAAGTAGAGAAGGTGCTGTGATTCAGGTGCTTGATGCTGCAACACCACCTGAGAGAAAAAGCAAGCCTAAAAAAGGGTTGATTGCGATCGTTTCAGTGCTCGCGGCTGCATTTGCTCTCTTATTATTTGTCTTCGTCCGTCAGGCATTGCGAAATGCGAGCGGAAACCCACAATCGTCAGAAAAACTTCTCGCGCTAAGACGCTCGTGGCGCGCTGTGTGGGGTCGTTCTTCGAAATAATGTTCGGTAAAATGTAACCTTATGCATTTACCGACCTATATCATCGTTTTTTGCGCTTCTTTAGCTGTAAGTGTTCTGCTGGTTTTCACAAAAAAATGGCATGGCCATTTCAGCATGGATCACACACACGGCGTTCAGAAATTTCACACCGTGCCTACACCCAGAATCGGAGGCTTGGCCATCTTTGCTGGTGTGTTTGCAGGCTGGTTGATCGCGCCTGCGGGCGAGCGTGTCTTATTGACTCCGCTGCTTATTGCTGGATTGCCAGCGTTTGTGTTTGGATTGCTTGAAGATGTCACCAAACAAGTGGGTGTCACGGCTCGCTTGCTAGCAACGATGGTCAGTGGGGCAGTGGCTTGCTGGTTGACCGGAATCACCATCAGTAGTGTAGATATTCCTGTGGTTGACGACTTACTCAAATATTGGCCATTGGCGATGATTTTTACCGCCTTTGCGGTTGGTGGAATTGCAAATTCTGTCAACATTATTGATGGATTCAATGGCCTGTCATCAGGTGCCGTGATAGTTATTCTCGCTGCACTGGGATTCATCGCAATCAACCAGGGTGATGTGACGCTTGCGCGCATTTGCTTCTTGTTGATCGCTGCCGTCACTGGATTTTTCGTACTCAATTTTCCTTACGGCAAACTATTTCTTGGCGACGGAGGCGCGTACTTTGTCGGCTTTGCTCTGTCGTGGCTGGCCGTGCTATTGGCGCATCGCAACCCAAGCATGTCACCGTGGGTTTTGTTATTGGCCACAGCCTATCCAATCATTGAAGTGCTTTATAGCGTGGTTAGGCGGATACATTACAAGCAACCAACGGGCGCACCAGACAGTCTGCATTTGCATAGCCTGATCAAAACTCAGTTAATCAAACCGTCGGTCGGGCATTGGCCTCCTGTTTTGATGAATGCTGCGGTATCACCGCTCCTTTGGTTGTTTGCTGCATTACCTGCCAGTCTCGCCGTCGCTTTATCGGACCAAAAAACGTGGATCTTAGGATTTGTTTTTCTCGGTTGCGTACTGGTCTATCACCTTTTATACCGAGCTTTGGAGAGAAAACTCAATCGCTAATAGTGTTGCGCTGAATCATGCGGGCGCTGCTATTGTCATGATTGCTCTTGCTCTTGCTCTTGCTCTTAAATCTTCATCAATGTTTCTCGATAATGAATGAGCTCATCAATCGATTCATGTACGTCAGCTAGCGCGGTGTGTCTTTGTTTTTTCTTAAAGCTTTTATAAGCTTCGGGTTTCCAGCGCTTAGCCAGTTCTTTCAAAGTGCTTACATCGAGATTGCGATAGTGAAAGAAAGCTTCCAGCTTGGGCATATAGCGCACAAGGAAGCGCCTGTCTTGCGCAATCGTGTTCCCACACATCGGTGCCTTGCCAGCGTTGATGTAAACCTTTAGAAAATCAATCAACTGCTGCTGAGCCATCGCTGGCGTTACTTTGCTAGCGCGCACGCGTTCAACCAAGCCACTTTTGGTGTGGGTTGAGACATTCCATTTGTCCATTTTTTTCAGAGCGATTTCACTCACCTTAAAGGCAAAAACGGGTCCCTCAACTCGGACAGA
>JAYSRZ010000122.1:0-2020 GCA_043720775.1 Variovorax sp.
TGCTCAACGGCTTCGACGACATTGGCCTGACTTTGCGCCAGAGCGACAAGATCAAAGCGTTCGAGGCGGAGCGCTTGTCAGCCAAGCCTTGGCTTGAAAAAACTATTACACTATAAATTGTTCACTTTTTTTGAAGGACACACTATGAAAAAATCTGCATCTTTACTTACATTCGCTGCTATTTTTTGTACGGCAACGCTTTTTTCAACTCAGGCTCATGCTCAGGTCAACTTGATTGAACTTATATTAGCCAACCCAAAGGTTCAAGCATTACTCGGCAAACCGACTGAACTGACTAACGCACTCCGGTTGTGTGATACGCCCCGCTACAAAGCAGCTAACGCACAAGTTTGCACAGAAGCAAATCAGGCCGCTATGGTCAACCGACTTCCTTTCGAAATGCGTACTGTGATGAGCAACTCAAAATCTGCACAGTCTTTACGCGACTTGTGTCTTTCGGCACAAGCCACACCACAACGCGAAAGCTATTTGTGCAACGAACTCGCCCGCGCAGACTCAAGCTTCGCGGGTACGCTACAGCAAACACGCCGCGATATTGACACACAAGGTGGCGCTAACGCTAGTAACTGATCTTTTGAAGGAAGTTTTTTGAAAATCGCAATTCTTCCCGGTGACGGCATCGGCACTGAAATCGTTGCCGAAGCGGTCAAAGTACTCAAAGCACTCGGTCTTAAATTTGAAATGGAATCTGCGCTAGTGGGAGGCGCAGCTTTTGAGGCGCATGGGCATCCGTTACCCGACACCACATTGAAACTCGCCAAAGATGCTGATGCGATTTTGTTTGGTGCAGTGGGCGATTGGAAATACGACAAACTGGATCGCCCTTTGCGCCCTGAGCAAGCGATTTTGGGTTTGCGGAAAAACCTTGGTCTGTTTGCCAACTTCCGCCCCGCGATTTGCTATGAGCAATTGGTGGATGCTTCGAGCTTAAAACCTGAGATCATTTCTGGCTTAGATATTCTCATCATCCGCGAGTTAACGGGAGACATCTACTTCGGCCAACCGCGTGGTCGCCGCGTGGCAACTGACGGGCATTTTCCCGGCGCACAAGAAGCCTTTGACACGATGCGCTACAGTGTGCCCGAGATCGAGCGGATTGCACATGTCGCTTTCCAAGCGGCGATGAAACGCAACAAAAAAGTCACCAGCGTGGATAAAGCCAATGTGCTGGAGACCTTCCAACTTTGGAAAGACACCGTCACCGAAATCGGCAAGCAATACCCCGAAGTGGCGCTGGATCACATGTATGTAGACAACGCGGCAATGCAGCTGGTGAAAGCGCCCAAAGCGTTTGACGTGATCGTCACGGGCAACATGTTTGGCGATATCTTGTCGGACGAAGCCAGCATGCTCACCGGCTCGATTGGCATGCTGCCCTCAGCGAGCCTCAACAGCAGCAACCAAGGTTTGTATGAGCCTAGCCACGGCAGCGCGCCTGATATCGCTGGCAAAGGCATTGCGAATCCGCTGGCCACGATCCTCTCCGCAGCGATGATGCTGCGTTTCTCTCTCAGCCAGCCGCAAGCGGCGCTGCGGATTGAAGACGCGGTGAAAAAAGTCCTTGCCCAAGGTTTGCGCACGGGTGACATATACAGCGAAACAAAAAACAGCAATGCGCCGACTCTGACGAGAGTCAACACCGTGCAAATGGGCGATGCCGTCGTCAAAGCGCTAGGTTGAGCGCTTGAAATCCCTCAAGCGCCGTTCGTGCGGCTTCACCTTGATCGAGATGATGGCCGTGCTGGCCATCATTGCGATTCTTGCCATGATCGCGATTCCTTCGCAGATGGATCGCATCGTCAAAGAGCAGGTAATCGAAGGCATCAAGCTCGCCGAGCTGGCTACCAAGCGCATCGATGCTTATTGGATCGCGACTGGCAAATTGCCAGAAAACAATGAATCACTCGATCTGCCAGTAGCCGACAAAATAGTCAGCGCGCGCGTGAGCAGCGTCTCGGTGGACAAAGGCGCTGTACATATCCGCTTTGGCAACCAAGCC
>JAYSRZ010000123.1:0-2017 GCA_043720775.1 Variovorax sp.
CAGCGTGAGGCCGGAGCTGAGCAGAAACAGCAGCAGCCCGTAGCTTAGGCCGTTCAGCATTGAGATGATGAAGAAGTCCATGGCAGTAAGCTTTAGTGATTGGTCAAGCGCATCTACAAAATGAAAATGACTTCGCAGTGCTTCACTGCGAAGTCATTTTCATTTTGTAGATGCGCTTGACCAATCACTAAAGCTTACTGCCATGGAATTCTTCATCATCTCAATGCTGAACGGCCTAAGCTACGGGCTGCTGCTGTTTCTGCTCAGCTCCGGCCTCACGCTGATTTTCAGCATGATGGGTGTGCTTAATTTTGCGCATGCTTCGTTTTACATGGTGGGCGCTTATGTGGGCTACACCGTCAGTGGCATCGTGGGCTTTTGGGCCGCACTCGTTATTGCGCCGCTGGTTGTCGGTGCGATGGGTGCGCTATTTGAAAAATACGCACTGCGTCGGGTGCATCAGTTTGGCCATGTGCCCGAACTGTTGATCACGTTTGGCCTGTCTTACGTTATGTTGGAGCTGGTGCAGTTGATTTGGGGTCGCTCGGCAGTGGACTTCAAGCCGCCCGAAGTTTTATCGGGTCCGATGTTTAGTCTGATCAATCATGCGCAAAATGGCCTGAGCTTCGTGTGGGGGCGTGCGTCACCTGAGATGTGTACTGCAGCAGATGCTTCGATTCGCGTGGTGTGCTCGCTGTTTCCTGCAACGCGTGGATTCATGATGGTGGTGGCGCTGGTGATGTTGGTTGCTGTATGGCTATTGCTTACGCGCACACGCATCGGCCTCGTGATTCAAGCCTCGCTCACGCATCCTGATACGGTGGAAGCGCTGGGGCACAACGTGCCGCGTGTGCTGATGATGGTGTTTGGCGCTGGCGCGGCGCTCGCTGGCCTTGCTGGTGTGATTGGCGGCAGTACTTTTGTAACAGAGCCGAATATGGCCGCTGCGGTGGGCTCAGTGATCTTCGTTGTCGTTGTGGTCGGCGGCATGGGCTCGCTCTCGGGAGCGTTTTTAGCCTCCGTTTTGATCGGCGTGATTCAAACATTTGCTGTGGCGTTTGACACATCACTGATTACCGTCGCGCAACAACTCGGCATCGAACTTTCGGATGCCACAAAAAATAATTCTGTGATCAAACTCACGATTTCGCAAGTTGCACCGATCCTGCCGTATCTCTTTTTGGTGTTGATCCTAATTTTCCGCCCCAAAGGCTTACTTGGCACTAGGGAGGGCTGATCATGAGCAAAACGCATTACGAATTCAAGCCTTTCAATGTGGGCCGCGTGGTCGTCTGGGGTTTGTTTGCCTTGGTGCTGCTTTTCGCGCCATTGATTTTTAACAGTGGCTTATCTACCATGATGCTTGCGCAGATGGGCATCGCCATCATCGCCTGCCTGTCCTACAACCTGCTGCTTGGCCAAGGCGGCATGCTGAGCTTTGGCCATGCGGTGTACACCGGGCTAGGCTCTTATTTGGCGATTCATGCGCTCAATGTCGCTTCAAAAGGCACGCTCGCCATTCCCGTCAGCCTGGTGCCTTTGATCGGAGGCTTAGCTGGTCTCGGCTTTGCTGTGTTGTTTGGCTACGTCACGACGAAAAAAGCCGGCACACCCTTTGCCATGATCACATTGGGCATGGCTGAGCTGGTGTTTGCGATGTCTTTGATGTTTTCTGAATTCTTCGGCGGAGAAGCGGGCATATCGAGCAACCGTGTGATGGGGCAGCCCTTCTTTGGCATCACGTATGGCCCGGCTATTCAAGTCTATTACTTGATTGCGATCTATACATTTATCTCCGTGGTGTTGATGTTTGCCTTCACGCGCACGCCGCTGGGCCGCATGCTAAATGCAGTGCGAGACAACCCAGAGCGCGTGGAATTTGTCGGCTACAACACACAGCGTGTGCGCTACATGGCCTTTATCATCTCTGGCTTTTTTGCCGGCATTGCAGGTGGATTGGGTGCCATTCTTTTTGAGATCGTTACAGCCGAGGTGGTGCATGGTGCGCGCTCGGGCG
>JAYSRZ010000124.1:0-17146 GCA_043720775.1 Variovorax sp.
TTGGCGAAAACGAGTTCACGCAGTTCAGTAAACAGGCTCGTTGATAAGCGCAGCAAGCCATAAGCTAAAAGCAAACCCATCGGAACGACCAACAGCGCCTGCGCGGAGCCGGGCTTAAAACTCATTGAATCCACCAGCTCTTTGAGCAAAACCGGTACGCCCACATTGGCCACTTTTGCGCCCACCATGAAAGCTAAAGCGGCAGCCACGCGCCATTTGTATTCAAGCAAATAGGGCAACAGGCGCTTGAGCGTGAGCCAATCAGAGCGCTCAGGCGGCGGGCTTTTTAATGCGGAATCATGGGCGGCGGGCGGGGAATCTGGGGGAGCAGTGTTAGCAAGTGAGCGCATCGGGGTCTGTCGGTAATATCATTAGGTTTTCACCTCAGATTGTGCCTATGTCTTCTATTCCAAGCGCCAACTCCATCATGCCCACCGACAAAGAACTGGTTCTCAAGGTGATTCCCATGCCCGGCGACAGCAATGCCAATGGCGATATTTTTGGCGGCTGGGTGATGGCGCAGGTCGATTTGGCTGGCTCGGTGATCCCGGCGCGCATCGCCAAAGGGCGGATTGCTACGGTGGCTGTGAATGAATTTTTATTCAAGCAACCCGTAAAGGTGGGCGATCTGCTGAGCTTCTTCGCTGAGGTTGTTCGTGTGGGCAACACGTCGGTGACGGTGCATGTCGAGGTGTATGCGCAGCGGCTGCGGCACTCTGATGAGATCGTCAAAGTCACCGATGCAAATTTGACTTACGTGGCGATTGATATGGAAGGCAAGCCGAGGGCGTTGCCGAAATCGTGAAGTCTTCAGACGCGATCAGTTTTTGAAATGATCAAATGAAACAAAGTCGTTTGCAGCGATTGAGCCATCAGCTTCACGCAAACGCAGGCCGGATTCAGATTGCATGTGGCCGATGCGGCTGATGAGCGTTTGCGTGGCGCTTGCAGCGTGTTGTACGGCGTCTCGTTGATCGGGTGAGGCAGTGAAAACGAGCTCGTAATCGTCGCCGCCAGAAAGCACCATTTTTCTTAAATATTTTGAATCAAAACGACTGCTTGCTGGCAAGTAGTCTGCGCGGAGTGCTATTGAATCGATAGTGTCTAACGCAATCTCTGCGCTTAGGCTGCTGGCCTTGAGAATGTGCGAGAGATCACCGAGCAGGCCATCGCTCACGTCAATCGCGCTGGTAGCGATGCCGCGCAACGCCATTCCCAACGCAACGCGGGGCGTGGGTCGTTCCATACGATCACGTGTGACGGCAAAGTCCTGTTCGTGCAAAGAAACATTGCCGCGAAACGCCTCTAGCGCTAGCCGCGCCTGGCCGGGCAGGCCGCTCACATAGATATCGTCGCCAGCTTTTGCGCCGCTGCGCAGCAAGGCTTGGCTGACGGGTACGTGGCCAAAAACGGTAATGCAAATATTGAGTGGCCCGGCGGTCGTGTCGCCACCGATCAAAGCACAGCCGTGCTCATCAGCAAGAGCAAACAGACCTTTTGAAAAGCCTGCCAGCCAAGCCTCATCCACACGCGGTAGCGCGAGTGCGAGCGTAAAAGCCACTGGCTTCGCCCCGCAAGCCGCCAAATCACTCAAATTCACAGCCAGCGCTTTGTGTCCCAAAGCCTCAGGGCGCACCGTGCTCAAAAAATGCCGGCCTTCAACCAGCATGTCAGAGCTGATGGCCAGTTGCATGCCGGGCGCGGGCGCAAGTAAAGCGCAATCGTCGCCAATGCCGAGATCTACGCTGGGTGACGACTTTGCCGCGCGTTTGAAATAATGCTCGATGAGATCAAACTCGCCCATATCGATCGCAAGTCAAATTTTTTTCAATGCAACGTTGGCCGGCCACCCAGATGGCTCAGCGCATCGAGCACAAACATCGGGATATCCGCATTAAATGCCGTGCCATCATCGGCCACGCACTGGTATTGCCCATGCATTGTGCCCGTGGGCGTGCGCAAGCGGGAGCCGCTGGTGTATTCAAAGCTCTCGCCGGGTGCAAGCGTGGGCTGCTCGCCGACCACGCCGGGGCCTTTGACTTTTTCCGTCACGCCGTTGGCATCGTTGATGTTCCAAGTGCGGGAGATGAGTTGCGCGGTGATGTCACCGGTATTGGTGATCGTCACGGTATAAGCAAAACCAAACACGCCCATGCTGGGCGCAGATTGCTCAGGCAAGTATTGCGGGCGAACGGTGACGGTGAATTGGGGGCGAGGCATGACGCAATGTTAACGCTTTGCTTTACGAATATCTTCAGGCTGAAAAAGCAGGGAGCTACGGAGCAAATTTTAGGAATAACCGTCATATCGCCGGCGTAAAGCATGCGCGGAGTGCTATTCATTTCATAGCGGGCGGATTCTGTATCGCAGACATCGTTGATTCAAGCATGCGATTGACCTGCACAGCTTTTATATGTCAAAATAAGCGCCATGAGCGCCAATTTAAGTGACAATCAACTTCTCGGCTTGCTTTCGCAGGAAGGATTGTCTTTGTCTGCTGTCGAGCAAGCCGCTTTGGAAAAAGGGCTGTATTTCGGCTCGCGGCGGAGTTTGCAGCGGGTCTTGCAGCGGCTGGTGGCTTCTGGCGCTATTCGGGTGATGGGGCAGAAGAAGGGTGCGCGGTACGCCTTACCTGCGGTGGCGGCAAAGCAAAAGACTTATGCGGATGTTGTGGACGCAATGCTGGCTAAGCCGCCTCTTTTTGTGTCTGAGCCTTTGGCCTCGTATGGCGCGAAGCATTTGCCTATTTCTGCCGCTGGGCAGGAGGTGCGCGCGTATGTGCGGCAAGATGTGTTGGCGCGCAAGCCGGTGGGCTATCAGATGGGGCTGCTGGAAGACTATGCGCCGAATCACACGTACTACTTGAGCGCTGCGCAACGTGAGCAATTGATGTTGATGGGGCAAGTCATGCGGGGAGAGGCCGAGCATGCTAGCGGGGTCGCCGCTCCTGCGGGGACACCTGCGGGCACATTCGCACGAGATATCCTGGATCGCTTGCTGATTGATTTGAGCTGGTCATCGAGCCGCTTAGAGGGCAACACGTATTCGCGGCTCGATACACAAAAGCTGATTGAAGAGGGGCTGGCTGCGCCGGGCCAAGACGCGCTACAGGCGCAGATGATTCTGAATCATAAGCGGGCGATTGAATATTTGGTGCATGGCGTGGGGCAGCCGGGTGGTGATGTGGGCGTCAATCGCAGTACAGTCATTGCGCTGCACGCCTTGCTCTCAGATGGCTTGCTATCCAGCCCACTAGACAGCGGCGCTTTGCGCACGCGCGTGGTGGGCATTGGCGGCAGCGTGTATTTGCCGCTAGCGATGCCGCAGCGCATTGCCGAGCTGCTTGCGGTGGTGATTGAAATGGCCGCTGAGATTGCAGATCCGTTTGAGCAGAGCTTTTTTCTCATGGTGCATGTGCCCTATTTGCAGCCTTTCATTGATGTGAATAAACGCACGTCGCGGCTCGCTGCGAATATTCCATTGATGGTGCGCAATCTGTGCCCGCTCTCTTTTATTGATGTGCCCACGCCCGCTTACACAGAGGGCTTGCTGGGCGTTTATGAGCTGGGGCGCACGGAGCTGCTGGCCGATGTGTATGTGTGGGCATATGAGCGCAGCTGCCAGCAATACATGGCGGCAGTGCAGCAAATGGTGCCGCCGGATGCGCTGCGCCTGCGCTATCGCAAGGAGCTGGGTGAATGCATTGCGAGTATTGTGGCGCAGGCTCTGGACGCGTCGAAGCTCTCGGTGCGCGCATGCATGCCGCAGCATGTGAGCGCGGGTGATCAAGCGGCGTTGGCTGAGATTATTCTCAAAGAACTGCAAAGCCTGCATGCAGGCAACGCGATTCGTTTTGGGATCACGGGCTTGCAGTTTCAGGCTTGGCAGCCGCTGAGCGGTTTGGCTCATCCGCGCTGAGCTTGAAAAACCGCCTAGCGCCTAAAATCAAAGGCATGAGCAAGAAGCAGCGGATTGTGGTCGGACTGAGCGGAGGCGTGGACTCTGCTGTTTCGGCCTATCTGCTCAAAAAGCAAGGCCACGAGGTCATCGGCATCTTTATGAAAAATTGGGAAGATGATGATGACTCAGAGTATTGCTCCAGCAATATCGATTTTGTAGATGCGGCTGCTGTGGCCGATGTGCTGGGTATTGAGATTGAGCATGTGAATTTCGCGGCAGATTACAAAGACCGCGTTTTTGCAGAATTTTTGCGCGAATACCAAGCCGGGCGCACGCCCAATCCAGATATTTTGTGCAATGCAGAGATCAAGTTCAAATCGTTTTTGGATCACGCGATGCGGCTGGGGGCAGAAAAAATTGCGACGGGGCACTACGCGCGGACGCGGTTGAATACGGCGACAAGCTTGCATGAGCTGCTCAAGGGACTAGATCCGACCAAAGATCAAAGCTATTTTTTGCATCGGCTCACGCAGCAGCAGCTGGCAAAAACGCTTTTCCCCGTGGGTGAGTTGCACAAAACCGAAGTGCGCCGCATTGCGGATGAGATCAAGCTGCCGAACGCGAAGAAAAAAGATTCGACCGGTATTTGCTTCATCGGCGAGCGGCCGTTTCGAGAGTTTTTAAATCGCTACATCAGCAAAGAGCCCGGCCCGATCAAGGATGATCGCGGCCGCACGATTGGGGAGCATGAGGGCCTGAGCTTTTACACGCTGGGGCAGCGGCAGGGTTTGGGCATAGGCGGCGTGAAAGAGAAGGGCGCGCAAAGGGGCGGCGGCGAGCATTCGCCTTGGTATGTGGCGCGTAAAGACATGGCGAAGAATACGCTGTGGGTGGTGCAAGGCCATGAGCATCCGTGGCTGCTCTCTAGCGCTTTGCAGGCTGATGATGTGAGCTGGTGTGCAGGGCATGCGCCAATCGACGGTTCACTGGCCAATAAGTCGCGCTATCGACAAGCCGATGCAGCCTGTGAATTCACGTCTCAAAAAGATGGATTTGCGCTGAATTTTCCCTCTGCTCAATGGGCTGTCACGCCCGGTCAATCAGCCGTAATGTACGACGGTGAGGTCTGTTTAGGCGGTGGCGTCATTGCGAGCGCTTCGCCAGCGCCAACTTAAGCCTGAGCAATCACCGCCCGCACGACTGCTAGCTGCCGGCGAGACACCTGCAAAGGCTCCTCGCAAGAGCGCAAACGCACTGCCCAGCCCTCAATCGAGGCGCCTTGCGGATCGTCCTCATCCACGCCGTGGTATCGCTCCAGCGCTCGCATCTCGCGCCGAGCCACCAGTGTGTTGCGATGAATGCGTAAATAGTCTTGCGTGTATTGCGCTTCTAGCTCAGTGAGTGAGCCATCCAAAATATAACTGCGCTGCGCCGTGCGCACAGTCACGTATTTGAGCTCAGCTTTGAAATACAGGACATCAGCAAGAGGCACGCGCTCCGTGCGTCCTCGGTCTTGGATGATGATGAATTTTTGAGTCAAATCATTGTTTTGAGCAGGTACAGTCTGCGTAAAGCGCTCCTTTTTCAGGAGCGCCTTCTGTAATGCAATATGTAGTCGCTCAGCGCGCACGGGCTTGGTGAGATAGTCTGTGACGTCCAAATCAAAAGCATCCACCGCGTGTTCGGCGTGTGCCGTCACAAAGATGATGGCAAGCTCTGGGCGAATTTTGCGTAGCTCGCGCGCCAGTTGCAAACCATCTGCGCCCGGCATACGAATATCCAACAGCACCACATCCACCGAAGCGCCGCGCAGCTTGGCCATGGCCTCCATCGCGTCCTGCGCCTCGGCCTCCAAAATGCACGAGGGTTCTTGGCAATCGGCCAGCAGTGTTTTAAGGCGAGAGCGAGCCAGCTGCTCATCGTCGACTATCATGACGTTAAGCGTCGAGCTCATGCCGGTATCTCCATCCTAACTTGATAAATTCCATCGACCCAAGTGCAGCGAAAGCTAGCCTGCATATCATGCAGCAATCTCAGCCTATCGCGCACATTGTGCAGCGCCACACCGTGGCCAGCATCACCTTGACCACCGGGCGCGGTATTGGTGATTTTAATCACGATAGCGCCACCCCGCTTTTGCGCACTGATCTTCACATCAGCGCCGCTGGCGCTCGGCTCTACGCCATGCTTGACGGCGTTTTCCACGAGTGGCTGCAAGATCAAGGGCGGCAGTTTGGCTTGCAAACTGGCTGCATCAATCGCCCATGTGACCCGAAGCCGAGCGCCAAAGCGCACCTCTTCAATGGCTAAGTAGCGTTTGGCCAACTCAATTTCTTGGGCGAGCGTCACCGCATCGCCCTGATCGACCAAGGCGCTGCGAAACAGTTCGCTCAAATCTTCCAAAAGCATCTCGGCTTTCGCTGGTTCAGCGCGCACGAGGGCAATGGCGCTGTTTAGCGTATTGAATAAAAAATGCGGGCGGATGCGTGATTGCAGCTCAGCCAGCCGCGCTGCCGCACTGGCTGGCTGGCGCTGCTGCGCCCGCCAAATCAGCGCCGCTACCAAGAGAGCCGCCATCAAGGCGCCAGAAACCGCGCTGGCCACCCAAGTCGGATTCGTCACAAAGCCCACCCACATGAGCAAAGCGCAGCCGTACAGGCCTGCAGCGCTGCCCAACACCATGCCAAACAGCGATTGCATCAGGCGAGAGAGCTTTTGCAGCGGTTTTTTTGCCGCGCAAGCGATCACCAGCCATAAGAGCGCCGCCGGTAGCGCGGCACCAGTGAGGATCGCGCCCAAGTAAAACCAGCTCATCAGATCGTGCGTGACAAACATCGCGCCCACGGCCATGAGCGTCTCTACAGCCAATACGGTGCGCAAAATCACGCCCACATGGCAAGCATCAAATACGAGCACGGGCTCAAGCTGCGGCATGGCCAGCATGTCATGCGCAGCAGCGGCTCGTTTTGCACGCAGGAGATCCGTGCCTTGCGCACTCAGCGCATCATATTGAGACGTACCAAAGCGGGTTTCCATGAGCTACAGGATTTGGGAGAATAAAATCAACGACATACAAGCCACAGTATGCCAGCCAACCTATGAATCAACTCGACAAAAAATCCCAAGCCTGGTCGGCACTCTTTTCTGAGCCGATGAGCGATTTGGTCAAACGCTACACCGCCAGCGTGTTCTTTGACAAGCGGTTGTGGGAGGCCGACATCACCGGCTCGCTCGCGCATGCGGAAATGCTTGCTGCTCAGGGCATTATTTCTGAAGCCGATCATGCCGCTATCCAGCGTGGAATGAGCGCGATACGCTCCGAAATCGATAGCAATCAGTTTGAATGGAAGCTCGATCTAGAAGACGTGCATCTCAACATCGAAGCGCGCCTGACGCAACTGATCGGCGATGCCGGCAAGCGCCTGCACACTGGTCGCAGCCGCAACGACCAGGTCGCCACTGATGTGCGGCTGTGGCTGCGTGGTGAGATTGATGCGATCTCGGACTTGCTTGCCGAGCTACAGCGCTCGTTGCTTAGCGTTGCAGAGAAAAGCGTGGATGTCATCTTGCCCGGATTCACGCATCTGCAAGTGGCCCAGCCCGTGAGCTTTGGCCATCATATGCTCGCTTATGTCGAGATGTTTGCCCGCGATGCCGAGCGGCTCGGCGATGTGCGCAAACGCGTCAACATTCTTCCCTTGGGCAGCGCCGCATTGGCAGGTACGACGTATCCGCTGGATCGCGCGCGCGTGGCAAAAACGCTGGGCATGGAAGGCGTTTGCCAAAACAGCCTAGACGCAGTGAGCGACCGTGATTTCGCCATCGAATTCACCGCAGCAGCGTCGATCGTCATGGTACATATCAGCCGCTTGAGCGAGGAGTTGATTATTTGGATGAGCCAAAATTTTGCGTTTATCAAAATCGCAGACCGCTTCACCACCGGCAGTTCCATCATGCCGCAGAAGAAAAATCCTGATGTGCCCGAGCTTGCGCGTGGCAAAACAGGCCGCGTCGTCGGCCATTTGATGGGCCTCATCACGCTCATGAAAGGCCAGCCCTTGGCCTACAACAAAGACAATCAGGAAGACAAAGAGCCGCTGTTTGATACCGTGGATACTTTGAAAGATACCTTGCGCATCTTTGCCGAGATGATGGGCGGGCAATTGCAAGCCGATGGCTCACGCCAAGGAGGCATCACTGTGAATCATGATGCGATGGAGAGTGCCGCCCTTAAAGGCTACGCCACTGCTACCGATCTCGCCGACTATCTCGTCAAAAAAGGGCTGCCCTTTCGCGATGCCCACGAAGTCGTGGCGCATGCCGTCAAACTCGCAAGCGTTCGCGGCGTCGATTTGAGCGATCTGCCGCTAGACACTTTGCAAAGCTTCAACAAAAGCGTGGAAAAAGATGTGTACGAGGTGCTCTCACTACGCGGCAGTTTGAATGCACGAAATACCTTGGGGGGAACAGCGCCAACGCAAGTGAAGCAGCAAATTGCCAAGCATCAAAAGCGTTTGGCGAACGCGTGATCGTTGCTCAATAGCACCAACGAAAAAGCCCCAGTATTTTTTGATACTGGGGCTTGTGCGTTTGGTGGCCTGGGGCGGAATCGAACCACCGACACAAGGATTTTCAATCCTCTGCTCTACCGACTGAGCTACCGGGCCTTCACTCAGTGCATTTAACTGAGCTATAAATTATAACGGATGCAAACAGCACTTTCGTTGGTCAGGAGATCACACGTGCCGAAGATCAGTTGCTGCGTTTGCTGCGGTTGATATCTACGCCGAGTTGCTTGAGTTTGCGATACAGATGGGTGCGCTCGAGACCCGTTTTTTCGGCCACGCGAGTCATGGAGCCGCCTTCTCTTGAGAGATGAAACTCAAAGTACGCCTTTTCAAACTCATCTCTAGCTTCGCGCAGCGGCTGATCCATGCTGAAAGTTTGCAGCGCTTGCGGGCCCATTTCGACTTGCGCAGGCAAATTCATGCCGCCCGTCATTGCTGCTTCTACGGTGAGATCAACGCTTTTGGCTACCAGTACTGGAGCCGCCGCTTTGAGGCGTTCGCCTTTGGCGAGTGCATCGTTGACTGCTTTGAGCAGCTTTTGCAGCGTGATGGGTTTTTCTAGGAAAGAGTGAGCGCCGATTTTTGTGGCCTCAACCGCCGTATCGATCGTTGCGTGGCCGCTCATCATGACCACCGGCATCGTGAGCAAGCCTGTCGCTGACCATTCTTTAAGCAAAGTGACGCCATCCGTGTCGGGCATCCAGATATCCAGCAGCACAAGATCGGGCGCACTGGCTTGGCGTGCTTTCCTTGCCTGAGCGGCGTTTTCTGCCGTCTCGACGCTGTGCCCTTCATCGCTCAAGATTTCTGTGAGCAAGTCCCTGATGCCGAGCTCGTCATCCACCACCAGAATGTTTGCCATGTTGTCTGTGTATTTGTTATTGCGCTTGGCTCCACAAGGAGATGCTTGTGGTAGATTTACTACGTGTGTATTACACCACAGGGAAAGACAAACTCACCTGCGCACCGACGATTCGGGGGATCGAGTTCACTGCGTTTTGTGTAACACCTTGTGAGTTGGTATCGTTTTCTTCGAGCAAGCTGCTCATCACATTACTCAGCTCAATTCGGGCGTTGTGTTCATCAGCGATCTTCTTGACCACGGCCAGACCTAGACCCGTGCCACGTGATTTGGTGGTCACATACGGCTCAAAAGCGCGCTGCAACACATGCGGCGCAAAGCCTGTGCCTGCATCGCGGATGATCAGGCGAACGCGCGAACTACTGGGGTTAAAACGTGTGATGATTTCAACGTGAGGTGAGCGATCACTGTGCTCTGCAAGCAGGCCACTTGATGCAGTGAGGCTGGCGTCTTGTGCGTTTTGTAAAAGATTGTGGATCACTTGGCGCAGTTGCTGTGCATCGCCAAGGATGGGCAAGCAAGCAGCATCCAAGGTGCAAGTGATGGGGACGATGGCATTTTCTGGTGAGTACAGTGTGAGTACTTCTTGCACCAAGGCGTTGATATCCAATGGCTTGAGGTCAGCGCTCGGCAGACGGGCGTAATCACGGAATTCATTGACCAAGCGTTTCATTGCATCGACTTGATCCACGATGGTCTTCACCGAGCGCTTGAGCAAAGCATCATCAGGCGCAGTGAGTTTGGCAAGTAGTTTCATCTCCAGGCGCTCGGCCGAGAGTTGAATCGGCGTAAGTGGATTCTTGATTTCGTGCGCCAGACGCCGCGCGACTTCACCCCAAGCGCGTGAGCGCTGCGCCGAGACGACTTCCGTGATGTCATCGAGCACAAGCAAGCGCAGTCCATCAGGCAAAGCTGCACCACGCGCGATGATGCTGGTTGTGGTGTCGTTGCCGGCAAAGCTTTGCAGGCCGGTCTGCCCGCCCAGCTCAAAAGAATGCTGCCAATGATCGATGTGCATGTTGCGCTCGCCGAAGAATTCGCGAAATTGGGCATCAACGCTGGCGCCAAAATCTTCCAAGCTGGCTATGCTGCTGAACGGTAAGCCGATGTGAGCCGCCAAGGGCGCATGCAGGACCCGCGTGGCGCCTGGATTGGCCTGCACGATGCGGCCTTCGCTGTCGAGCACGATCACCGCTGCTGTCAAGTTATCTAAAATTGTTTGCAAATTGGATCGCGAGGCATCGAGCTCGCCCAAACTACTTTGCAACTGCGTGCGGGCGTCGAATAGCTGCTGGGTCATTTGTGCGAAAGAGCGCGTGAGGCCACCGAGCTCATCACGTGTTTGCAAGGCAAATTTTGGTCGCAGGTCTCCTGCCGCTACTTGCGCTACGCCATCTGCCAATACAAGGAGTGGCCGCACCAATTGATTGCCAAGTACAGCAGCTAGCAACACCGCGCCAAACATCGTGAGGAACAGACTCAAGGTCAGCGTAGCCAGATACATGCTGCGCAAGCCCTCTCTTGCCAAGGCACGCTGCTGATATTCTTTGTAGGCCTCTTGCACTGCCAACGCATTGGCAAGCAAACCACTGGGCACGGCCTGTGTGACTTGCAGGAAGCGCGCATCACTGCCCAGTGAACCGATGCCCAGTTGCCCCATGCTGGTGCTGACCATCGCCAATGCTTTGATACGCACGACAGTGGGGTTAGCTGCCTTCTCGCCGGCTTTCTCTGCGGCTTCATCCAAGCCTTCAATTTGGCTGATGACCCGGGCACTTCGCGCTTGGCGCAGTTGTGCGCTGTTTGGGCGCTCGGGCGAGAGCACGAAGCGAGATGCTCCAGCGCTGGCAATCACTTGGCCAGAGGCGCTCCACAAAACGACATCGGCAGCATCGAGCTGCTCGCGTAATCGCTCTAGCGTTAGCGGGCCGATCAGTGCTGTCTCGCCCAGCTGCTGGGCAGCCGCTTGCGTCTTGCTAGCCAAGCTGCTGGACAGCGACTCCATCGTGCTGCGCCCGAGATTGAGGCCGGCATCAAGCGCACCTTCGACCTTGACGTTGAACCAGCTCTCAATCGAACGCGAGACGAATTGGTAAGACACGGTGTAGATCAACACGCCAGGCACAAAGCCCACAAGCGCAAAAATAGCCGCTAATTTAAGCAGCAAGCGGCTGCCAAATTTACCGCGCCGCAGCCGGCTCACCAAACGCCACACTGCCCAACCGATCACTAAGACGAACACGATACCGACGCCAATGTTCAGATACAGCAAGTGCTCGTAATACTGCTCAAAGCGATTTTGATTGTTGGTCGCCAAGGCTAAGAGAAAAACCAACACAGAAGCCGCAGCCAGCATCGCCACAGCACCTATGATTACGCCCCAGCGCAAATTGCGGCTGCGCTTGGCTGCTTGGCGTGCCTCGTCGCCTTGAGGTGCATTGATCACGGAATCTTGTGGTGCTTTCATGCTGCGCCAGATACGTGATGTCTAACGCGCTTCGGGGCGCAAATTGCGCTGCACGGAGATGTTCCAGTCTGTGTTGCCTGTGATGCCTATCTGCATCGGGCGTGGCAATTGTGAGGTGTCCAGTCGAAAACGAAAATCAACGCTGTGGCGAGCGTCTTGATCAATCTCCGAGCCTTCTGCGATCTTCCAGCGTGAGAGCCGGCGCACGACAGCAAGCGCCTCTGGCAGTTGATCAAAACTTTGCGCGAGACTGGTGCCCGTGTTGAGTTCACCGTTACCCGCACTCACGCTGATGCGCCAGCGGCGCGTGAGCGGCTGGAAGGATAAGCGCACACTGCGCGTGGCCCAAGCCACGTTTTTGTCGTACCAATACCAGCGATCTCTGAGCACCTGCGCCTCGGCTAGAAAAGTCATGGGAATGCCTTTGAGCAAGGCTTCTTCAACCGCTCCCGGCAGCTCAAAGCGCATCGTGGCGCTTAAATACATGCCCTCAGGCGTCTGCTCCAAGCGCACATTGTTGACATCTGTGGCCGATTGCGCATACGCGGGCATGGCGCTTATCAAGGCGAGAAAACAAGCCAGGAGCATTGCAAGGCAGAAATGCAGTAGCCGGCCGCTATTGGCCTCAAACCTGCTTGCGCAGTAGCCCGTAGAAAAATCCGTCGTGCTCACCCAAGTTATTCTCAGGGATAGGGTGCGCTGTAGTGCTTTTTAAGGGCAACAAATGCCCCTGCGCAGGTAAAGACTGGGCATCAGTGTGGTGTGCAACAAACGCTTCGATCTGCACTGAGCCCTCTTCTTTGAAAATCGAACAAGTGCAGTACAGCAAGGAGCCGCCTGGGCGCACCAGCGGCCAGAGGGCTTGCAGCAGGCGTTTTTGTTGTGCAGCAAGGCCTGCGATATCTGTATCGCGCCGCAGCCAAGGAATATCAGGATGACGGCGCACGATGCCGCTGGCAGTGCAGGGGGCATCGAGCAAGATGCCGTCAAACGGCTGGCCATCATGCCAATCGCTGGGCTTGGCAGCGTCGGCTACGACAATCTTGGCTGTCAATCCTAGGCGCTTTAAATTCTCATCAATCCGCTCGCAGCGCTTGGCATCCACATCCAGCGCAACGACTTCAATAGGAATGTTGCGAACGGCTGCCCATTCCAGCAAATGCGATGTTTTTCCGCCGGGTGCGGCGCAGGCATCCAAAATGCGCAGAGGCTTCGCAGATTTTTGCCCCACAAGACTTTCCAACAACAAAGGCGCTGCCAATTGCGCCGAGGCATCTTGCACCGAAAACCAGCCCTCGACATAACCCGGTAATTGCGAGACCGGAAGGCTGCGCGATAGCTCAAGGCCTGAATGTGCCACAACTCTCATTTGCGTATTTGCTATAAACTCAGTAGCGCTCAGCGCAGATTGCATGCCGGCTACCGAGCATTTTTGTTCATTAATTCTAAGTGTGAGTGGTGCGCTGTGGCGATTCGCTTGCAGCAGTGCCCGCCAAACACCAGTAGTGTCTCCTTCATCAGGCCAATCGCGCTGCACCTGCCGCACCCACCACAGCGGATGGTTGAATTGCGCTTCTAGATTGCCACGCAGGCTTTGCATCATGGCATGTCTCTCGCGCAAAAAGCGGCGCAAGCAGGCATTGATGAAGCTGGCTTGAGGTGCGAGAGGCCGTTGCAACTTAATCGCTTCCACAGCCTGGCTCACGATCACATCGTCCCGATACACCGCGCCCGGAGGCGGATGATTCGAGTTTTGAGCGCAGAGAAGGCCAAGCGCTGTCATCAGCAAGGCATCAGCAGCGGGCACGGGCTTCTTTGGCGCAAGAATCACGCGCAGCGCATGCGCTTGCCCCAAATGCCTGAGCACGGCAAACGTGATGGCCTGAATGCCCGCGCGCTGTGCATTTTCTACATCAAATTGAGCTGTAGCCCATGATTTACCTGCGCGAAGTGCTATCAAAAAAGAAGCGACTTGCTGCAACTGATGCGCCAGCGTGGTGGGCATCGGCTTGCCTGTTGAATGGTCTTTGGGCGCTGTTACAGATGAATTTGAGCGGTTCGAATCACCTGAGCGGACAGGCGCAGATGGCGAAACAGCCCGAATGGTTTTCACCACCCGAGCTGCTGTTTTGGGAGCGGGAAGGGGATTAAGCACTAAGCAAGTGTATCTGCCCAAATGTTTTGCGCCCAATTCATCGCATACACACCTTCGAGCTGCGTGACATCCGGCTTGAGATCTATCGCCGATACGCCGCCCGAGCCGGCCACAGTTTTAAACGTCTTCTCCGCCGCGACGTATTCGTGCACGCTGGCCACATGCACCACATCTTTGTCGTTCACAAAGCTGTAGCAGGTGTTGGTGAGCATCGGGTTGGCATTGATTTCCCAGCCGGCGAGTTCGGCCACGATGGCTGCGGCAGCAACCTTTGCATGGCTGTTGGCCATGTGGCCGCTCTTGGGCATGAGTGGCGCGACTTGAATCGAATCGCCGAGCACGTGGATGTTCTTTGCCGCAGTTGATTCGAAGGTTTGGTAATTCACGCCACACCAGCGGCCATTGGCTTGATTGTTAAGCCCCGTTTGCACTGCAATGCGGCCCGCGCGCATGGCTGGCAACACATTGAGCACTTGCGCCTTCACATCGTCTTGCACATCAAATTTGATCGTGCCGGTCTTCGCATCGACTGCGGTGACGTTGTGGTTGCTGCGATATTCAATCATGCCTTTGTATTGCTCTGCCCACACTTTTTTGAACAGCGCGCCTTTAGAGATCACATCCGGGTTGCCATCCAAGATCAATACTTTTGATTTCGGTTTGGCTAGTTTGAAATACCAAGCGGCCTGACAGGCGCGCTCATACGGGCCAGGTGGGCAGCGATAAGGTGCCACAGGAATCGTGATGGCGAATGTACCGCCGTCTGGCATGTCCATCAATTGCTTGCGCAGCGCCACAGTCTCCGCGCCGGCTTTCCAAGCTTGCAAAATCTGCCCCGCATCGCTGGCTTCGCGCAAGCCTTCGATGCCGCCCAATAGCATGTCAATGCCCGGCGAGACGATGAGCTTGTCGTAGCCAATCTGCGCACCGCGAGCAAGGGTGACAATGCGGCGCGTGGCATCAATGTCGGTCACCATATCTTTGACCATCGTGACGCCATGGTTTTTAGACAAGCCGCTGTATGAGCTGGTGACGTAGCTCAGTTGCTTGCTACCGCCCACTACCAAATTCGACATCGGGCACGAGACAAACGAGCTGTTGGGCTCGATCAGCACCACATCGATTTTGTAATCAGACAGCAAGCGAACGTATTTCGCTGCGGTCGCGCCACCGAAGCCGCCGCCGATCACGACGACTTTGGCTTTGGCGGGAATGGCTTGCTCTGAAGGCGTGGTGGCACAACCTGCCAAGCCCAGCATGGATAAAGCGGCGGAGGATTGGATAAAACTTCTGCGGGCAATCATGATGCGCTCCTTTATTTCTTCTGCGCGGCAAAGTAGCCAGCAACTTCGCTGATCTGCGCATCGGTGTAGCCTTTGGCCAGCTGATGCATGATCGTTGCAGGGCGTGCGCCGCTTTTGAAAGCTGCCATTTGCGCGATGATGTAATCTTTTGGCAAACCGGCGAGTGTGACTACGGCTGAGCCTTCTTGTGCTTTGCCATTCGTGCCGTGGCAGTTGGCACACGTTGCGGCCAAGCTTCGGATGTTGAGTTGCTGAGCATCTTGCGCATGGGCACTTGAGAGCAAGCCAGCGGCAAGTACAGCAGAAAAAATCAGGGTTTGTGGGTTCAACGCAATCTCCTTGAAGCAAAAAATATACTTTGAGATTATCACTTGTAGGGTGAACTCGCTATGCTGGTTTGTACGACACAAAGAAGAACAGCTCATACCGATTTGAAGAGCCAACGCTCAGCCGAGCTCGCCTGTGTTGCCAAAGCCAAACACCCAAGCCAAAAGAGCCGCCGGAAACTGCCCAATCGCCTGCGAGTAATCTCGTACGGCTTGGTTGTAATCGCGCAGCTTCTCCAGAGCAAGTGGCTCGTGTTGCGCCCAAAGGATCTGAAGATCGGGAGGAATGGGTGCGCCAGCTAAATCTTCTTGCTCAGCTTGCAGGCGTTGCCAGTTGGTTTCAAAAATATCGCGTGCTGCACGCACGGAAGAGATATCGTCGAGTGCTGCAATTTGCTGCGGCTTGGCTTGAATCACCGCTAAACACGCTAAAAACTGCCGCGCAGCCAGCGTGAGGGGCCGCCAGCGCAGGGCATCATCATCAAGCGAAGCCCATTGGCTTTCCGTCTCGCGGCCTTGAGCATACTTCTCCAGCCGCACGCCCACCGCCTGTGCCTGCGTTTGCCATGTTGCTGCCAGCGCTTGCAAACTGCGCGAGACGTGCCCGCGCAAGCGCACGAGCCGGTTGTAAGCGCCTAGCGCCCAAAACACCAAAATGGCGCCCATCAGCGCCATGATCACCGTTGAGCTCATCAATCGATCAGCCGCGCAGTTTGCGCGCCGCCTCGCGTGCAAAATAAGTCAAGATACCATCTGCGCCGGCGCGCTTGAAAGCCAAAAGCGATTCCATCATCACTGCATCATGATCGAGCCAGCCGTTGATCGCAGCTGCTTTGAGCATGGCGTACTCGCCGCTCACCTGATACGCAAAAGTCGGCACTGCGAATTTATCTTTCACGCGGCGCACGATGTCCAAATACGGCATGCCGGGCTTGACCATCACCATGTCTGCGCCTTCGGCAATGTCGAGGGCCACTTCGCGTAGCGCTTCGTTGCTGTTGCCCGGATCCATTTGATAGGCTTTTTTATCGGCCTTGCCCAAGTTAGAAGCCGAGCCTACGGCATCACGAAACGGGCCATAAAACGCGCTGGCGTATTTGGCACTGTAGGCCATGATGCGCGTGTGAATGTGGCCGTGGGCTTCAAGCGCCGTGCGAATCGCGCCGATTCTGCCGTCCATCATGTCGCTCGGCGCCACAATGTCTACGCCCGCTTCGGCCTGGCACAGCGCCTGGCGCACCAGCACTTCGGTGGTTTCATCATTCATGATGTAGCCGTTAGCTCCGGGTGTCATGTCAGGCAGTCCGTCTTGGCCGTGAGTGGTGAAAGGGTCAAGCGCCACATCGGTCATCACGCCCAGTTCAGGAAAACACTTTTTCAGCTCGCGCACCACGCGTGGCACCAAGCCGTCGGGGTTGGTGGCCTCTTTGCCGTCAAATGTTTTTAATGCGCCATCAATCACCGGAAACAGCGCCATCACCGGAATGCCCAGCTTGACGCATTCTTCAGCCACCGGCAGCAGCAAGTCCAGGCTCAAGCGTTCAACGCCCGGCATCGATGCAAC
>JAYSRZ010000125.1:0-2014 GCA_043720775.1 Variovorax sp.
GAGTTTGCACAAGGGCGCAGGCTTGCTGACGTAGTGCGTGAGACGATTAAGCAAGAGTTGCATGCAGCGTAGCTTGCTGATCAAGATGGATTTGTCGCAATCGCAGTTTGCTAAGCTGCTGGGCGTGTCTGTGCGCACCTTGCAAGAGTGGGAGCAGGGCCGCAAGAAACCTACGGGTGCTGCGCAGACGCTGCTGCCCGTGGCGGTGCAAACACCGCAGGCTTTGCTAGGTTTGGCTTAAACGGGTTTTGGTGGAGCCGCATACCACGCATCTGAGGAGCAAGTTGCTATATATTCAGTAGCTGCTTACCCTATTTTTCATTGACCTGCAGGCCTAAAACATACGTAAAGTCGGTTATTGACTGGAATTTCTCAGTGTTATGGGCAGACACATCACCGCAGCGCCCTAGCCACATCCGCCCGCCCAGCACCACCGGCCAGCAGCGCGCACCATTCAATCCATCGAACACACTGGAGTCAGCGGCCTCGATTTTGGCAATGCGCGGCTGGCTGGATTTCATGCGCTTGGCCCGCTCGGTTCAGGATAAATCGTGTTGTACCCGTGATTGCTTCGCTGCCTGCGCCAGCGAGAGGCGAATATCAATCAACTCGCTTTCTTCGGCACTGAGTCGCAAAAAATCGGCAGCTTCACCGATTTGCCAATCAGTGTCTTGCAGTTTCTTTTTCAATAAGGTGGAAGTAGACTACGCAAGCGCCTGCATCACCGCACTCGGGTTGCGGTCAATCACATTGAGCAGCACCAGCGATGCCCCGCTGGGTGAGCGGTCGCCGCGCTCCCAGTGGCGCAGCGTGGCTACCGAGAAGCCAAAGCGGGTGGCAAACTGCTCTTGGGTAAAACTAGCAGTTTGTCACCCCTACCAACGCTACACATTCATTTGTAGTTATCATCATAAATTGTTGATTTTATTTGATTTCCGGTATTTTTATTAAAACGAGTAAAATATGCCGGATGCGCGGATCTCCATCCTATATACCCATCAACAATGACGCGGCGCGTCAGTACATTGATGCACGGCAAGCCTTCCTAGCCTTGCGCGATGCACAGCGCGATGCGCGGCAAGTGCGTGGCGGCATGTATTGGCATGGTCGGTCAAATAGTCTGACTCGAACATCCACTTATGGTGCCGAAAAGAGTCTGGGAGTGCGCTCGCTAGAAACTGAAAAAATCTACGCAGATTTTATGGCGCGTAAGGCCGAGCTTACGCAGTGCGTCGATGATCTCAAGATTCAAGTACGTCGGCATGAGCGAGTCAACAAGGCGCTGTATGTCGGGCGTGTTGACCCTACGGTGATTGCGTTGCTCACCCGGCTGGAGAGTGCCGAGTTAGCCGACTATTTCCATGTGGTGGGTACGCATGCGCTCTACGCCTATGAAACGGTGGCAGGGGTGCGCTTTGATGCGAATGTGACCGCTACACGCGATATTGATTTGCTGTGGGATGTGCGCAAGCGCATGAGCTTCTGGACTCAAATGGAGCGCATGGACTCATCTTTTCTGGCCCTGTTAAAAAAGGTCGACCCCAGCTTTCGTGTTCGGCAATCGCAACGATACACGGCGGTGAATGCAGAAGGCTTTGAGGTAGATATTTTGCGCCGCATGCGCGCAGGCGATGATCCGCACCCCATCAAAATCAGTGAGCGCACTACGGGTGAGCAGGCGGTCAATCAGGCCTCAGCGCTGGAAGAGTTGTCTGTAGTACAAGCCGCCCGTGCGGATGTTTTTCTCAACACGCCCAGCTTTGAAGCAGTGATCGTGGACCGCAATGGTCGTATGGCCATGATGCGCACGATCCAGCCACCAGTGTTCGTCGAATTCAAACACTGGATGTCTGGTCTGCCGGACCGTGAACCCATCAAGCGTCAACGTGATGCCGCGCAGGCAAAGGCCGTGCAGGCTTTGTTGGATGAAGAGCGGTTGATGTGAAACCATTATGGTCGCAGCTAGTCAGGCCGTGTGCCTGGATGGTGCGCACCAACATGCCCCACATCTTCG
>JAYSRZ010000126.1:0-5624 GCA_043720775.1 Variovorax sp.
TATCGAGCGCTTTTTCAACAAATACGCTGCTCAGCTCACCGTCAGACAAGCGAATGGGTTGAATGCTCTAATGGATTTATCTGACAATCAGCTCTTGGATTTGCATCTTGGCCGCAAAAGCCTCCCTGAGGTTGTAGGTGAGGTGCGCCCAGAGCTGGATACCCCCGATATTCGCGCTGTTCTAGAACTTTTGAAGGAAAAACAATGAAACTCGCCGACTACAAAGCCACCCTGTCATTCTCCAACGGCAGCCCCGCAGTGGACATGCCAATTTATCAGGGCAACATCGGCCCCGATGTCGTTGATATTCGTAAGCTTTACGCGCAAACCGGCAAGTTCACTTATGACCCCGGCTTTCTCTCCACTGCAGCCTGCCAGTCCACCATCACCTACATTGACGGCGACAAAGGCGAGCTGCTGTATCGCGGCTACCCCATCGAGCAACTCGCCACCAACTGCGACTTTCTAGAAACCTGCCATTTGTTGCTCTACGGTGATCTGCCCAATGCCGATCAGAAAAAAGATTTCACCAGCCGCGTGACCAACCACACCATGGTCAACGAGCAAATGCAATTCTTCTTGCGCGGCTTCCGCCGTGATGCGCACCCGATGGCCATCATGACCGGCTTGGTCGGCGCACTCTCAGCGTTCTATCACGACAGCACCGACATCAACAACGCCGAGCACCGCGATATTTCTGCGATTCGCTTGATCGCCAAAATGCCCACGCTGGTTGCGATGGCCTACAAATACAGCGTCGGCCAGCCCTTCATTTATCCAAAAAATGATTTGAGTTACGCCGGCAATTTCATGCATATGATGTTTGCCACCCCTTGCGAAGACTACAAGGTCAACGCTGTGATTGAGCGTGCGATGGATCGCATTTTCATCTTGCATGCCGATCACGAGCAAAACGCGTCGACCTCCACTGTGCGCTTGTGCGGCAGCTCCGGCACCAATCCGTTTGCAGCGATTGCCGCTGGCGTGGCCTGCCTTTGGGGCCCGGCCCATGGCGGTGCGAATGAGGCTTGCCTGAACATGCTGGAAGACATTCAACGCATGGGCGGCGTGAGCAAGGTTGGTGAGTTCATGGAAAAGGTCAAAGACAAAAACTCCGGCGTCAAGCTCATGGGCTTTGGCCACCGCGTCTATAAAAACTACGACCCCCGAGCCAAGCTCATGCAAGAGACTTGCAACGAAGTGCTCACCGCGCTCGGCCTGGAAAACGATCCGCTCTTCAAGCTCGCCAAAGAGCTAGAGAAGATCGCCTTGGAAGACGACTATTTCGTGCAGCGCAAGCTCTACCCCAACGTCGATTTCTACAGCGGCATCGTGCAACGCGCCATCGGCATCCCCGTGAAGCTCTTCACCGGCATCTTCGCCCTCGCACGCACAGTCGGCTGGATCGCCCAACTCAACGAAATGATCGGCGACCCAGAATACAAAATCGGCCGCCCACGCCAGCTCTACACCGGCTCTGTGAAGCGCGATGTGACGGCGATTGGGAAGCGTTGACGAATCAGCGTTGATTTGTCTTCACTCACTACAAAACCCGCCTTGTGCGGGTTTTTTTATTGCTTATTCGATATGTTTTGAGCAGTTTGCCGGCGTATTTATAACGTGGAATGCTATTTAATTGATAGCATATCTCGTTGGACAGATTTCATTCTGTGAAGAGCGGTATCGATTGTGAGTCACTGCGCTTCGGGCATCCCACTGCGCGAATGTCCTCCGGGCTGGCCTGCGGCTGGCCCTCCCCCTTTATTTCGCTACGTGAGATACCCAAATCACAGCGCCTCACAATCGACGCCTTTTGGCGTTTACTTTCGTCTTGAACTTACCGTGAATACAGTTGCACGGCAAGTGTCTTTCCAAACGAACTCAAAACTTTTGTCTTAAGAAAACTGTATTTGAGCAAACATCCACTGGCAAAGATTTAGCCCACTGATTGCCAACTATTGAGAGATTTCGAGACGAAATCCAGACGGCGTAGCACCTCGCGCAAGGGCGCACAATCTGGGTATTGTGTAGATAGTGTGTCGCGTATGTGTGAAATATTTTTCTCTACGAGATTCCACTGAATTTGAGTCAAATATTTGCTGCCCAACGGCAAACTTCGACCAACAAAATACATTGCCTCAAGTTCGTCGTGTGGCAACTCTGTCGTTTTGTATTCCCGCTCAACCCAACCGTCGAGAGCATTTTTAACCCGTCCGATGTGCCCTCTGATGCCATACCTAGCAGCGGCTAATGCTTGAATCTCATTGAGACGCTTCGCCAAATCTTTGTGAGAAGCTATTGGCATCTTGCCGTTAGGTCGTCTCTCAGACTCTCTCATAGGGATAGTAGTGCTGGTCGATCTGCGCAAGCTGTACTTGACAGGTGCACGTGGTCGCCTTGCTTCAGCTTGTTGTAGAGGCGATGTGAACAAAGGCCTAAAGTCTCGACTTTGCTCGCGCCATCTACCTGCGCTGATCGCACCATGCGGGTAGCTTGAGATTTTTTTGCTTAAAAGTTTCAATTCTGACGCGTCGTCTCCAATCAAGTACATCTCACTGATCAAATCGGGATGATAAACCGATGCAGGAATCGGCTCAATCACCATTCCATTGTCGTTTGCCCATTGCGAACGCAAACCGAGACTTTGGGAAATCAACCGATATGGTTCGTCTAAGCCCACCGTTATCCCGGTGGCTGTACGCCACAAGCTAGTGTGATCTGCGTCTGGGATGTCGGGACGATTTTTACTTGGATTTGCGACAGAACAATGTACACCAGTAACTATCTGCAAGCCAGTGGCATGCATGAATTGCAATTCGCGCGCGGCATGACACACTTTTTCAATTGCTTGATCTTGACGTTCCAGCACATGCTTAGCCACCAAATGGTCAGGGGCCTCACCGCGAAAGTAAGACACAGCACGGCATCTTGACAACTCCGAACGCGTGAGTAGCTTCGGCCAATGTGGCAAGTATTCAACAAACAAAGTTTCGCGGCCAGATTCCACGCCCGCCCAATAGGCTGTGATGTAGATTCCCAAAGGCTGTTGAGGTGAAGCAGGTGCTTTAACACTCAGTTGATTCTTCGCGTGACGGAAATTTGAGTAGCCAGCTATAGACGCAGCTTTATCAAGAGCTTGCAAATGGGTAATCCCATCTTGCTTTTTCAGCCGATTTGCTAAGCGTTTAAAACCTGACTCGGTCTTTGGTGACACCATAGAGATATTCATATGAACTCCACGGACTTCATGCTACGTGCCATCCGTCAATCACATACCAGAAAGCCCATCATTTAATGAATATGAAAATATGGCGATATAAAAGTGATGCAGTGCTGATAACAGCTTTGATTGACGGGTGCTAAGCTTCTGCAAAAGCTATTTAAATTCTAGCCTATTTCAGCAACCCGAATCAAACGACGAATTGCCCAGCAAAAGCTGGTATTCGATGCCCGACTGTGATTACGGTATCTCCCGCAGCGAAATAAAGGGGGAGACGGCGAAGCCGGCGGAAGACATTCGCGAAGGGGGATATCGCAAGCGCAGTCGGGCATCGAAGACCACAGGAGCGCCAAAACTTTGCCACAATGCAAAGCATGAAGATCACCCAACTCGAAACCATTCGCCTCGCCGAATTCCCCAACATCATCTGGGTGCGGCTGCACACCGATGAAGGCATCACGGGCTTAGGTGAGACGTTTATGGGCGCTGCGGCTGTTGAAGCCTATCTGCACGAATGGGCGGCAGCCAAGTTGCTGGGTAAAGATCCGCTGCAAATTGAGGCGAGGAATAAAGACATCACAGGCTATCTCGGCTGGCGTGGCTCTGGTGTGGAGACGCGGGGCAATAGTGCGATTGATATTGCGCTGTGGGATATTTTTGGCAAGACGGCAAACATGCCGGTGCGCGTGGCGCTTGGCGGGGAATCGCGCTCTGCGATCCGCATTTACAACACTTGCGCGGGCTACCAGTATGTGCGCAGCACCACGAATCAGAGCACCTCGAACTGGGGCCTGAATCAACATGACAGGAATAAAGCCGGGCCATATGAAGACTTAGAAGGGTTTCTAAATCACGCCGATGAGCTCGCTTTGAGTCTTCAATCCGAAGGCATCACCGCTATGAAAATTTGGCCGTTTGATCCAGCCGCTGAGGCCAGCGATGGGCAATACATCAGTGATCGTGATTTGGATAAAGCGCTTGAGCCCTTCAGAAAAATCCGCCAAGCTGTGGGCAACAACCTGGACATCATGGTGGAGTTTCACAGTTTGTGGCGCTTGCCGATGGCGCAGAAAATCGCTCGTGCTCTCAAGGAATTCAACACCTTCTGGCATGAAGACGCGATTCGCATGGATTCGCTTGATCTTTTGAAGCAATACGCGCCGCACACCGATGCCCTCATCTGCGCGAGCGAGACGCTAGCCTACAAATGGGGCTTCAAAGATTATTTGCAGACTGGCGTGGCAGGTGTGGTGATGCTGGATCTGAGCTGGTGTGGTGGCTTGACAGAGGCGCGAAAAATCGCCGCGATGGCTGATGCCTGGCAGCTGCCCGTTGCGCCGCACGATTGCACGGGCCCGGTGGTGTGGGCGGCTTCCACGCAACTTTCATTGCATGCGCCGAATGCGTTGATCCAAGAAAGCGTGAGAGCGTTTTACAGCGGCTGGTACAAAGAGCTGGTGACTGAATTGCCCGTCGTGAAGAACGGCATGATTTCGCTCAACAACAAACCCGGCTTGGGGCTGGAGCTACTGCCCGATTTGCATTTGCGCAAGGATGCGACGGTGCGAGTTGCCAAACTTTGATTTGAAGATTCTATGAACTCAGCTTTTCCACAAGACGCAAACCGCGCAACGCTCATTGCTCGCATCCGCATGCCCGGCTTGGGCGCAGTGCTCGCGCTCGCCACACCCGAGGCCTTGTATGACTTGAGCAGCATCGCGCCCACGAGTGCAGATTTGTTGGCGATAAATGATCCAGCAGAACTCATCGCTGCAAAACGCTCGCAGTTGCCTAAGCTGCTTGATATGCAAAGCGTGTTGGAAAACAGCCAGCTCGCTCAGCCCGATTTAGGCAAGCCTTACTTGCTCGCACCCTGCGATCTGCAACCCATCAAAGCCGCAGGCGTCACCTTCGTCGCTTCGATGCTGGAGCGCGTGATTGAAGAGCAAACGCGAGGCGATGCATCTAAGGCGGTCGCTGTGCGTGAGAAAATTTCCAAAGTGATCGGCGATAACTTGCGAGCTATCGTGCCTGGTTCAGAAAAAGCGATACAGGTGAAAGCCGTGCTCATGGAGTTGGGCTTGTGGAGTCAGTATCTAGAAGTAGGCATTGGTAAAGACGCAGAAATCTTCACCAAATCACAAGCCATGAGCGCAGTGGGCTACGGCGCGCAGATCGGCATTCATCCGACAAGCCATTGGAATAATCCTGAGCCGGAGGTGGTGCTCGCCGTCTCGCCGCAAGGCAAGGTGCAAGGTGTGGCGCTTGGCAATGATGTGAATTTGCGCGATATTGAAGGCCGCAGTGCGCTCTTGCTGGGCAAGGCGAAAGACAACAATGCATCGTGTGCGATTGGGCCGTTCATTCGCTTGTTTGATGCGCATTTCAGCATGGATGATGTGCG
>JAYSRZ010000127.1:0-17097 GCA_043720775.1 Variovorax sp.
AGGACGGCGCGGCGACCTTCGTGGCTGATGTGTGCGCCTAAAAGCCAATCGCTTGTTATTTTGTAGCTGCCGTTCAATCGAAGGATGTGGTTGGGCACGTTGGTGGGTTTGAGGGCGTTGAGCGCAGGATTGGATTGCACGTTTTCTTGGGTTGCACGAAGCAAAGTAGCTGATGCGCCCAACTGCCATGCCCCAGCGCCTTTGCCTTGAGTGTGTATTGCGCTGATCTCTAGGCCGCGATGGCGCTGCTGGCCGTCAAACGTGAGGCTTGCGCCCGTGTCAATAGCAAGCGGCTTCTTGGTGTCAAACAGCGTCAAACCCGTCTCGGTTTGGCTCTTTTCATGCGTCCAAAGAGATTTGACGCCGAGCTCGTTTTGGCGGCTGCGCTGCGCAGCTAGCGGCAGGCCGCCTGTTGCGCCGTATGCGGGTAAATTGGGGACAACGCGAGATTCGATACTCTGGCCGTGGCTGGCATACAAGGTGTGCGCGCCTGCTTGGTAGCTGGCAGCAAGCCAAGGCGTATTGAAGCTAGTGCTGTATAGCGGGGCGTTTAATGCATCGCTGCGCGAGAGACGCGTGTGGCGCAAGCCAGCCCAAGTTTTGAAGCTCTCGCTCCAAGCGATCACGTCGGTGGCGAAGAATTCGGTGGTTTTCTCGCGTGATGTGTTGCCGGGGATATTATGCGTTGGGTTCGCATTGACAGGCTCTGTCGGGTTGGCGAGATTGACGCTGCCAGAGGTGTTGTATGCGCTCGGATGGGTTTGGATGCGAGAGGCTGTTTGCAGCGCGCCAAAGCTCAAGCTGTGGCGCAAGCTGCCTGTTTGTGCGGTGCCATCGATTTTGAACTGTGCGGCCAGCTTGTTGCGCCGCTCGTCTTCGCTGCGAAAGTCGTAAATATCTGCCCTGCCGTCACTGCAAAAGCGGTCAAATAAGCCTTCAGCAATGCAGCCTGAGGGAAATGCAACACGATCATCTGTTTTTAAGCGCTGAGCGCCTAAATGCGCGCTCCAGCGCCATGCATCGCTGATCGCTTGCGTGTAGCGCACAGAGCCCGTGAGCCCTTCAAAGACGGTGGGCTGGCTCCATGCTTGGCGGTTGAGGTTGAGATAAGGATCGGCTGGCGGCAAAAGGTTGGAGTCAGGCGTGGTGATGATGACGAAGCGCTGCGTATTGAGCGCTCTGCTGCGAAGAAGCGCTAGGCCAGGCTGGCCAATGAGCGAGAGGCCGGGCACATTGGGCTGGCTCTGGCGGCTCCATTCAATTTCGGCTTCTAAAAAGCTATCTTTGCTGATGCGCGAATCAAGCGCGAGCGACACGAGGCCTTTGCTGCCGCGCGTGCCGTTGGCGGCGCTGTTTAATTGGTTTGCAGCGAAATTGAGGCGATAGCCCTGCGCATCGCCCGCGCCGAATCGTGAGCCTAAATCCACCGCTGCACCGAATTGGCCGTTGCTGTCAACATTCAAATCGATATTGCGAACGGGCTTGTTTGTGGGTCGTTTGATCACATAGTTCACCAAGCCACCGGGCGCGCTCGTGCCTGCTTGGATACCGCTTGTGCCTTTCAAAATCTCAATGCCATCTTTGTTGGCCAAATGAATGGCCGTGTCGCCTGAGATCGGCAGGCCATCGCGGCGAATGTTGAATTTATTGTCAATCACGAAGCCGCGCACTGTAGCGTAGTCAACATAGCCGACCGCGTTGTAAGCGTCGCTCACTGAAGAATCGAGCTTGTACAGATCTGCCAAACGCTGCGCACCGACGGTTTTGATGTCTTCAGATGTAACTACCGTGGCGGAGATAGGCTGCTCGGCAAGTGGTGCATCAAAGCCGCCTACTGCGAGTTGCTGGCGCTGCGCGGGTGCGCTGATGATGATGGGTTTGAGCGTGCTCTCGGGTGATGCGGTCTGCGCTACGCTTTGATTGATCGCGCTAGACGACACTATTAAAAAAATAGCACTCCACGCAGTATCTACATGGGAATAAGCCGGTTTTTTCTTAAAAATCGGCGAAAAAGAGGACGTGAGAGTGATGTGTTTAGTCATAGAGCTTTCCTTCGCGAGGATTACCTCATTCAGGTTCAAGGGTGTGTTCTCAGCCGCGCCACAGAATTGAAGCGAAGCACCCCTAGCAAGGTGCGAAATGCACTCTATTAATGTAACCGCTTTGATTTATAGCGTTTGGCTATGGGTAGTATTTAAACGATTGCTTTGCTTAATTTTGAAGCAGGGCGTACATTGAATCAAGGGTCACCACACAGCCTTAACCAATGTGTTTTTTTGAATTGACTTAGCAACTTATCCAGGAGCCCATCATGTCAAACCCCTCAAGCACCAGCACAGGCAAATGCCCCTTCTCAAGCGGCGCTCGCGTCAATGCAGTGGCTGGCGCCAACGGCAACGCCGATTGGTGGCCAGAGCAATTGAAGCTCGGCATCCTGCATCAACAATCGAATCTGACCAACCCGATGGGCGAAGATTTTGACTACGCCGCAGAATTTTTGTCGCTTGATCTCCATGCCGTGGTGACAGACCTCACCGCTTTGATGACTGATTCGCAAGACTGGTGGCCAGCCGATTACGGCCATTACGGCCCCTTCTTCGTGCGCATGACGTGGCACGCCGCTGGCACCTATCGCATCGCAGACGGCCGAGGTGGCGCGGGCTCAGGCTCTCAGCGCTTTGCCCCGCTGAACAGCTGGCCTGACAACGGCAACCTCGACAAAGCGCGCCGCTTGCTTTGGCCGATCAAGCAAAAATATGGCCGCAAACTCTCGTGGGCTGATTTGCTCGTGCTCACAGGCAATGTGGCGATGGATTCGATGGGCTTCAAGACCATGGGCTTCGGCGGTGGCCGCGCGGATATTTGGGAGCCCGAGCAAGAGATTGATTGGGGGCCTGAGACCACCTGGCTGGGCGACAAGCGCTACAGCGGCGACCGCGAGCTGGCTAACCCGCTTGGCGCAGTGCAAATGGGTTTGATCTATGTGAACCCACAAGGCCCCAACGGCAATCCCGATCCGCTCCTCTCCGCGCGTGACATCCGCGAGACCTTCGCCCGCATGGCCATGAACGACTACGAGACCGTGGCGCTCACAGCCGGCGGCCACACCTTTGGCAAGGCACACGGCGCAGGCGCTGAATCACACGTCGGCCGCGAGCCAGAGGGCGCTGCCATTGAAGAGCAGGGCTTGGGCTGGAAAAATTCATTCGGTAGCGGCAAAGCTGGGCACGCGATCACCAGTGGCATCGAAGGCGCATGGACGCCCAATCCAACGAAGTGGGATATGGGCTATTTTGAAACCCTATTCGGCTACGAATGGGAGCTCAACAAAAGCCCGGCCGGCGCTCACCAGTGGAAACCCAAGGACCCCACCGCCACCACAGCCGTGCCCGATGCGCATGACGCGACAAAGCGCCACGCGCCCATGATGACCACCGCCGACATGGCCATGCGCATGGATCCCGCTTACGAAAAAATCTCGCGCCACTTCTTGGCTAACCCGAAAGAGTTTCATGATGCCTTTGCACAAGCGTGGTTCAAGCTCACCCACCGCGATATGGGGCCACGCGCTCGTTACCTGGGCAAGCTCGTGCCCAAGCAAGAGCTGATCTGGCAAGACCCGATTCCGGCGGTGAATCATTCGCTTGTGGATGCGAATGATGTGGCGCAACTCAAAGCCAAGGTGATGGCCCAAATTATGGGTTCTAGCCTCAGTATTTCTCAGCTCGTGAGCACTGCTTGGGCATCAGCAAGTAGCTTCCGGGGCTCAGACAAGAGGGGCGGCGCCAATGGTGCACGCATTCGCTTGGCGCCCATGAAAGACTGGGAAGCCAATCAGCCCGCCATGCTCGCCGCCGTGTTGCCCAAGCTCGAAGCCATTGCCAAAGAGTTCAACGCAGCAGGTAGCAAAAAAATCTCCCTAGCCGATCTGATCGTGCTCGCTGGCAGCGCGGCTGTGGAAGCTGCGGCCAAGAAAGCAGGGCAGGATGTGAGCGTGGATTTCAAGCCAGGCCGCATGGATGCAACGCAAGAGCAAACTGATGTGGATTCATTCGCCGTGCTCGAGCCTGCAGCCGATGGCTTCCGCAACTACGCGCGCAAGGGTTTGGAAAAGCATGCTGCTGAACTCTTGATCGACAAAGCGCAATTGCTTGGGCTGACCGCACCCGAGATGACGGTGCTGATCGGCGGGCTGCGCGTTCTCAATGCAAATGTGGGTCAAGCCGCGCATGGCGTTTTCACAGCCCGGCTTGAGGCGCTCAGCAACGATTTCTTCGTGAATTTGCTGGATATGCGCACGCAATGGAGCCCTTCCGCCAATGCAGCGGGAGTGCTCGAAGGCAAAGATCGCAGCAGCGGGCAACTGCTATGGACGGGCACGCTGGCAGACATGGTCTTCGGCTCCAATTCGCAACTGCGCTCGCTCGCCGAGGTGTATGCCTCCAGCGATTCTCAGGCGATGTTTGCGAAAGATTTCTGCGCCGCTTGGAGCAAAGTGATGAATGCGGATCGCTATGATTTGACCTAAGCTTTGCATAGTCAGCCGCGATTGATGTTCGCACCCCAGCCGTTCAAGCGTGTGTCTCGCTTGAACGGCTTTTTCTTTGCTTTGAAAATTTGATGCGCAGGTTTCATGAATCGCAGCATTGCCTTAGCCTACGATCAGCATCATGCAAGGCCTCACCCTCCAACTGATTGACGAACCCCATCACATGCAGCTCCCCGCCTTGCGCGAGCTGCTTCTTGAATACCAGCGCTGGACGGGCGTTGATCTGTGTTTCCAAGATTTCGAGCGAGAAATGCAAGAGCTCCCCGGTGCATACGCCCCGCCCGATGGCCGCTTGTATCTCGCGTGGGTGGAAAGTGAGGTGGCGGGCTGCATCGCCTTGCGCAGGCACGATGCGCAAACCGGCGAAATGAAACGCCTTTACGTGCGTCCAGCGTATCAAGGCAAAGGCCTCGGTAGATTGTTGGCTGAGTACATCATGCTTGATGCCCGCCAAATCGGCTACCAACGCCTCCTGCTCGACACCTTACCCATCATGCAAAGCGCGCAAGCGATGTATGCGAAGCTTGGGTTTCAAGAGATATCCGCATACATCCATAATCCGGTTGAAGGCGTGAAATACATGGCATTGGATCTTTGACGTAACTCTTGTTGCATCTACGATTTGTATATACAATAAAGCATGGAGTTCACATGGTCAGAATCAAAATGCGCATCCAATATCGAGAAGCACGGACTTGATTTTGTCGATGCGCCCGGTGTGTTCAGTGGTTTGAGCTACACCTTCGAAGATGACCGTTTCTTCTACGGCGAGCAGCGTTTTGTCACACTCGGCTTGCTTGCAGGTATCCCAGTATCCATCGTGCATACGGAGAACGACCATGAAATCCGCATCATCTCTTTTCGCAAAGCCACCAAAAATGAAGCCAACATCTACTACCAAGCCATCCAAAACTGATTGGGCTCGCCTCAAAACTAACACTGAGCCGAAGGTCAGCTCACGCGCGCACCCCGAGGCAGAGGTCAAGCACATCGTGCGTGGCATGGTGCGCAAAGGGCTTCAACCGCTACCTTCCAAAGCATCCATCTCGCTGCGTGTCGACCAAGATGTGCTCGAATGGTTCAAATTACAGGGCAGTGGTTATCAAACGCGAATCAACACGGTGCTGCGGGCGTTTCGAGATGCTTCGGTTTGATAATTAGATTACAAGGACGGCATGAATATGGCTACCGTAAAGCCTCCAAAAGCTGGAACTAGCCAAAGTTTTGACCGTGACAAGGTAAGAGCAGTGCTAGCACTTGCCGCCGAAGATCAAGCACTTATCGAACTGAGATTCAATCTCGCCATGCTTTCATCCATATCGTTCTCTGAGGCAGGGCAGGAATTAGAGGCTGCGGGGCAGATTTTCGGATTCGATAGAAGAAACAAAAAATCTCCTTTTGGCAACGGCAGTGATGCAATCGTTGCTGTAGGCCTCCTGTTGAGGATTGGTGGTGAACTTATTGGGTCAAGTGCAAGACTGTTTCAGTCTGGACATGCTTATTCTGCGGGTGCTTTGTTGAGACAGCTTGTGGAGGTGGAATACCTTGCTTGGGCTTTTGAAACTAAAGACAGTGACGCAGAGCGCTGGCTGCGGAGCAGCAAAAGTGAACGAGAAGAATTTTTCAAACCCTCTAAGCTTCGAAAAGCAGCAAGCGGAAAATTTAGAGGTCAGGATTACGGATATCACTGTGAGCTGGGCGGACATCCAGTTCCTACAGCAGCTCCTCTTTTGAATAATCGACCAGAGTACTCGCACCTTCTAGTTTCTGATCTTCTCGGTCACACTGGCCGCATATGGGAGCACTTTGTAAGCTGATCAGAAGGACAAGATTTTTCCAAGCCAATTTTGAGTCGAACTCCATTAATGCGTGAAAAATTTATGTTGTGGAAAAGATCAGATCCTGTTCTGGATCTGCCACAGCCTCCTTGAATAAAAGAAGATAATTTTTGAACGCAGATGATGCGTAGATGCTCTGGTATGCAAACCCGTTCATAACTCGCATCTCCGCATAGCCTTCGCATCTCACTGCGCCTAACATCAACGCAGTGAATTCTCTTCAAAACAGTTTTTCTTCAGCGCTTAGCTTGGTGCTCTCGGGTGATGCGCAGCTTTGGGCGATTATTGGGCGCTCGTTGGCGGTGAGTGGCTTGGCGACGTTGCTGGGCTTTGCCATCGGGGCGGCGTTGGGTGCTTGGCTGGCGGTGAGCAGGTTTGCGGGGCGGGGCGCTGTGATTGCGCTGCTCAATGCGATGTTGGCGTTGCCGTCGGTCGTTGTCGGGCTGCTGGTGTATTTGCTGCTGTCGCGTAGTGGGCTACTTGGTTTTCTAGGTTGGCTGTTTTCCTTTAAAGCGATGGTGTTGGCGCAATCGCTGCTGGTGTTGCCGATTGTGGCGGCTTGGGTGCGGCAGGCTTTGGAGGATGCGGATCTGCGCCATGGCGAGCAGATTTCGGCGATGGGGGCAGGGCGCGGGATGCGGGGCTTGCTGCTGCTGCTGGATGAGCGATTTGTGTTGCTCACCATTTCGATTGCTGCTTTTGGACGCGCGATTGCTGAGGTGGGCGCGGTGATGATTGTGGGCGGGAATATTGATGGCTTCACGCGGGTGATGACGACGGCGATTGCGCTGGAGACGAGCAAAGGGGATTTGCCGCTGGCGTTGGGCTTAGGGCTGGTGTTGATGGGGATCGTGTTGGGTTTGAATGCGTTGGTATCGCTCATCAAAAGCTGTCGTGAGCGGCGGGAGGCTTTTGCCGTATGAGCCGGAGCGTTTTGATCAACTTGAAGGATGTGAGCCACCAACATGGCCGCGTGCAGGCGCTGCAAGATTTGAGTTTCAGCATCGCGCAAGGCGAAGCGGTGGCGCTGGTGGGTGCGAATGGCAGCGGCAAAAGCACGCTGTTGCGCCTGATGCATGGTTTATTGAAGCCGTCTCAGGGCCGCGTGATGCAGGCGGATCTTGCTGCACAAGCCTTCGTGTTTCAAAAGCCTTGGATGCTGCGCACCACTGTCTTGAATAATGTGGCGCTCGCGGCTTGGCTGCGCGGCAGCAAGTGGCGTGAGGCGAAGCAGTCTGCGGCCACGGCTTTGCAGCAGGTGGATTTAGCCGATCTCGCTCAGCGCCCCGCGCGCACGCTCTCAGGCGGGCAGCAGCAGCGCCTAGCTGTGGCGCGGGCTTGCGTGAGCCAGCCTCAATTGCTGCTGCTTGATGAGCCCACTGCCAGCCTCGCGCCGCAATCTAAGCGCGAGCTGGAGGCGCTCATGGCAAGCTTCAAAGCGCAAGGCATGACGCTCGTATTTGCGAGCCACAATCTCGGCCAAGTCAAACGCTTAAGCGATCGCGTGATCGCGCTGGATCAGGGCAGGGTGGTATTTGATGGCCGCCCCGATGATTTCTTTGCGCAATCGCTTGAAAGCCAAGTTTTATGATATTTTTAAGGCAAAAGTGGCATATCGCCGGCATGGAATCTGCGCGGAGCGCTATCAAATCAATAGTTTGCATATTCACACTGTGCATGCCCGCATGGGCGCAGCAGATCACAATGGCTTCGACGACTTCGACCGAGCAATCGGGCTTGTTTAGCCATCTACTGCCAGCGTTTAAAAGCGCCACAGGCATCACGGTCAAAGTCGTCGCGCTCGGCACAGGTCAGGCGCTGGATATGGCGCGGCGTGGCGATGCGGATGTGCTTTTTGTTCACGATCAAGCGGCAGAAGAAAAGCTGGTCGCCGGTGGGTGGGGCGTGAAGCGTTTTCCCGTGATGTACAACGATTTTGTGTTGATCGGGCCGATGAAGGATCTTGCTGCAACACGGGGCAATGACATTACCGAAGCATTGAAAAAGATAGCCACGCGAAATGAAGCCTTCATCTCACGTGGCGATAAATCTGGCACACACGCTGCTGAGCTGCGCTACTGGGCTCTGGCCAGTCGGGCAAGCAAAGGCAGAGGCTACCGTGAATGCGGCTGCGGCATGGGCGCTGCGCTCAACATCGCTGCCAGCAGCGGCGCCTACGTGCTCTCTGATCGCGGCACATGGTTGAATTTTAAAAACCGAGATGATCTGGCCATCCTCGTGGAAGGCGATACACGCCTGTTCAATCAATACGGCGTGATCGCCGCCAACCCTGCGAAGCATCCGCATGTGAAAGCGAAAGATGCTCAGCGCTTTGTCGATTGGGTGATCTCGCCCGCAGGCCAAGCCAGCATTGCAGCTTACAAAATTGGTGCAAGCCCCGTGTTTTTTCCGAATGCAAACAGAAAATAGAAAGCTATTGATTCAATAGCACTCTACGCAGTAAATACGCAGTCTAGAGGCGTTTTCGCATAAAAATGCGGAGTAGATCGGTTATTTCAACACAACATCATGGCGACCATGCAATGCATCCATCAAGTATTGCGCTGCATCGCCCAAGGGCCGATCTCGCCGCGTGATCGTGCCAAAGGCTTCCATTTTGTGATGGATCGCCAGCGGCAAAATTTTGAGTAAGCCGTGCTCAGCGTAGTTGTCTGCAATGGAGTGCGGCATCACGCCAATGCTGTTCGTCTCAGCCATCAGGCAGGTGGTGGTGACGACGGAGGCCGTCTCGATCAAGCCTTGCGGCGGCAGCGTTTGATGCAGCAAAAACTCTTGATCCAACACTTCTCGCATGGGGCTGCCCGGCGGCTGCAATATCCAAGGATAGGCCAGCAGTTGGGTGAATTTCACTTTTTTCAAGCTAGCCAGCGGATGGCGCGCCCCTACGACCACCGCCAAGGCTTCGTTTTCTAGCGGCTCAAAGCAATAGTCTGCGCGGTGTGTATCGCGGATGCGGCCAATGGCCAAATCCAGCGAGCCCACCCGCAGTAGCTCGAGCAAGCGATCGCTGGTCTCTAGCGTCACGTCGATTGACAGCAGCGGATAAGCTTTTTTGAGCGCCACAATCGCTTGCGTCAGCAGCTTGGGCGAGGGTGCCATGATGCTGCCAATCGACACCCTGCCGGCGCTGCCCAAGGCAAGCTCGGCGAGCTCGCGCGACATGGCTTCAAGCGAGCCTCTCATGCCAGAGAAATAGCGCAACACGCTGTCTCCTGCCGGCGTGAGCTTTTGGCCTCGGCCCACCCGCTCAAACAAGCGCTGCCCCAGCGCCGATTCCAGCTCTTGAATCATCTTGGTGGCTGCTGGCTGCGTCATGCCCAATTGCAGCGATGCTTTGCGCAGCGTGCCGTGCTCACCCACCGCCAAAATCAGCGCGACTTGGCGCATGCGCAAGCGGTTGAGGAGTTGTGGGGAAAGCATGGGCAAGAGATAAGAAACGGTGTCTGCAAATGATAACCTGAAGGCATCAAATCATCAGATTTTTTCAATTTACGTTAAGTTTGATCGTTGCTACGATGATGAAGCTAGGTCAGATCACATTCAATTATTTTTTAAGAGACACACCATGACTTCCACCCTATCGGCCTTGATTACCGCCGGCATTTTGAGTTGCACAACATTGGCCATGGCGCAAGCGAGCAGCCCAGATTGGCCGAGCAAACCCTTGCGAATTTTGATCGGATCAGCCCCCGGCGGCGGCACGGATGCGATGGCGCGAGCGGTGGCGGATAGGCTCGGCCCTTTGCTCAAGCAAGCCGTGGTGGCAGAAAATCGCCCCGGCGCATCTAACACGCTGGCCGCTGACATTACCGCCAAATCCACCGATGGCCACACCATGGTGATGGGCGTATCTACCGCGCATGCGATTGCGCCGCATTTGCTCAAGCTCGGTTATGACAACAACAAAGACCTCGTACCCGTCGTCTTTGTGGGCGCTGTGCCCAATGTGTTGGTGGTCAACAATGCGTTGCCGGTGGATTCGGTGGCATCGCTGATCAAGCTAGCCAAGCAAAGCCCCGGTAAATTGAACTATGCCAGCAGCGGCTCGGGCAGCACGCAGCATATTGCCGGCGAAATGTTCAAAGACCAAGCCGGTGTTTTCATCACGCACATTCCGTATCGCGGCAGCGGCCCGGCCTTGATTGATTTGGTAGCGGGGCAAGTGCAATTGAGCTTTGACACCATGCCTTCCGTGATTGGGCAAATCAATGCGGGGCGCATCAAAGCTTTGGCTGTGGCCAGTCCCAAACGCAACCCGCAACTGCCCAACTTGCCCACGATGGATGAGGCCGGCATCAAAGGCTTTGAGATGAGCGCGTGGTATGGCATCTACATGCCCGCCTCGACGCCAAAATCTGTGCAAGACCGGGTGTATGCCGAAGTCACGAAAGTGCTGGCCATGCCTGAGACCAAGACGCGCCTAGGCTCTATTGGCGCTGATTTAACACCCATGACGCAGGCGCAGTTTGCGGCTTTTCATCTTTCGGAGAATCAGCGCTATCGCGAGTTGATTGCCAAGAAAAACATCAAGCTGGATTAAGGGCATGACTGAACAAGCCAAGCCCGTAGTCGCGTTGACGCTGGGTGATGCAGCTGGCATCGGCCCTGAGCTGATCGCCAAATTGCTCTCCCAGCCGGGCATCACTGCTAGTGCTAATGTGGTCTTGGTCGGCGACGATTGGCTCTGGAGGGATGGGCAAGCCATCGCTGGGAAAACTGTCGCCACGCAAGCCGTGCAAAACTTGGCAGATGTTCGCTCGCGGGCAGATACACGCTTGCCAGCGTTTCTGGCCATCAACACGATCAGCCATCCCGTCAAGCGCAGCGAGCCCTCGGCGGCCTGTGGTGCTTCCGTTCTTGCAGTGCTGAATTTATGCATGGACGCTGCCAAGCGAGGCGAAGTCGATGCCATTTGCTTTGCACCCTTGAATAAATTTGCCATGAAGCAAGGCGGCTTGAAGCATGAAGATGAGCTGCATCACTTTGCTGAGTATTTAGGTGTGACGGGTTATTTTTGTGAATTCAACACGTTGGGTGATTTGTGGACATCGCGTGTGTCTTCACACATTCCGCTCAAAGACACCGCCGCCATGCTCAGCCAAGAGCGCATCGTCTCTGCGGCGCGTTTGATTTACAGCGCATTGCAAGCCAGTGGCATGGCAGCGCCGAAAGTGGCTGTTGCAGCGTTCAACCCGCATGGTGGCGATGGCGGCAGCTGCGGGCGCGAGGAGATTGACATCATTGAGCCAGCAGTGGCCCAGCTGCGAGCCAGCGGCTTGGCTGTGGATGGGCCTTTTCCCGCAGACACGATCTTTCTCAAAGCGCGCGATGGCCTGTATCAAGCGATTGTCACGATGTATCACGATCAAGGCCAAATTGCCATCAAGCTCATGGGCTTTAGCAAAGGCGTGACGGTGCAGGGCGGCTTGCCCATCCCGATCACCACGCCTGCGCATGGCACAGCCTTTGATATCGCAGGCCAAGGCATTGCTGATGCCAACGCGATGCGCAATGCTTTCAATATCGCCGAGCGCATGGGCGCGGCCAAACTTTCATCTCACGAAAAAACCAATCTATGAAAATCAAATCAATGCGCGCCCGAGTGTTTGAATGGAAGGGCAAAACCGTGCCGCCACAAGGCAATTTTTGCTCCAACGCAATGGATTTGGTGTATTCCAAAACAGAATCCATGAGCACCTTCCGCTTTCATTCTTGGACGGTGGTGGAAATCGAAACCGACGATGGCATCATTGGCTTGGGCAATGTGGCTCTTGCTCCTGCGATTGCCAAGGCCATCATTGATCAATACCTCGCGCCACTGGTGATCGGCCAAGATCCCTGGGATTACGAATACCTCTGGCAGCGCATGTATCGCAGCACACATGCTTGGGGGCGCAAGGGCGTGACGATGGCCGCTATCTCAGCCGTCGATCTGGCGATTTGGGATATCTTGGGCAAATCCGTCAACAAGCCCGTTTTCAAGCTACTGGGCGGCCGCACCAAAGAGAAAATCCCCGTGTATTACTCCAAGCTCTATCGCACCGACATCAAGGCCATGCAAGATGAAGCGCAAAAGTATCTGAACGAAGGCTTCACGATGTTTAAATCGCGCTTCGGCTATGGGCCGGCGCATGGCACAAAAGGCGTGGCTGAAAATCTAAAAGCAGTGGAGGCAATTCGCGAGGTGATTGGCTATGACAACGATCTCATGATGGAATGTTATATGGGCTGGAATCTGGAATATGCCAAGCGCATGTTGCCAAAGCTAGAGAAGTTTCAGCTGCGCTGGGTGGAGGAGCCGGTGATTGCGGATGATATTGATGGGTATGCAGAATTGAATCAGCTCACCAGCATTCCTATTTCTGGTGGTGAGCATGAGTTCTCGCTCTATGGTTTTAAGCAACTGCTCGATAAAAAAGCCGTCAGCGTGGTGCAGTACGACACCAATCGCGTGGGCGGCATCACAGCAGCGCATAAGATCAATGCGCTTTGCGAAGCCTATAGCGTGCCTGTGATTCCACACGCGGGGCAAATGCACAACTATCACCTAACGATGAGCACCATTGCCTCGCCGATGGCTGAATACTTTCCGATGTTTGATGTGGAAGTGGGCAATGAGCTTTTTTACTATATTTTTGATGGTGAGCCCGTGGCGCAAAATGGCTTTGTGCAATTGGATGACAACACACCCGGATTGGGCTTGACGATGAAATCAGAATTCTTAGATCAATTCAATATTGTGGAATAAGCGCCATGGCTGCCAGATACAAAGGTGTTTTCCCCGTTGTGCCCACCACATTTGATGAGCAAGGCCAGCTGGATTTACCCAGCCAATTGCGCTGTGTAGATTTCATGATCGATGCGGGCTCGAATGGTTTGTGTATTCTGGCCAATTTTTCAGAGCAGTTTGTGTTGTCTGACGAGGAGCGTGAGGTGTTAACGAGTGCAATATTGAGGCACGTCAAGGCAAGAGTTCCTGTGATCGTGACCACAACGCATTTCGGCACGAAAGTCTGCGCCGAGCGCAGCCGCCGCGCGCAAGATGCAGGCGCGGCCATGGTGATGGTGATGCCTCCTTACCATGGGGCTACGATTCGCGTCGCTGAAGAAAAAATCTATGAGTTTTATGCTGCGCTGTCTGATGCGATCAACATTCCCATCATGATTCAAGATGCGCCTGTGAGCGGCACGCCACTGCCAGCCGCCTTTTTGGCGCGGATGGCAAGAGAGATTAAAAATGTGGCTTACTTCAAGATTGAAACGCAGGGCGCTGCATCTAAATTGCGCGAATTGATCCGCTTAGGCGGCGATGCTATCGAAGGCCCTTGGGATGGCGAAGAGGCCATCACGCTGCTCCCAGATTTAGAGGCAGGCGCCACAGGCGCGATGACGGGCGGCGGCTATCCCGACGGTATCCGTATGATCCTAGATGCTTGGAATGCCGAGCAGCGCGAGGAGGCTATTGCGCAATACACCCGCTGGCTGCCGCTGATCAACTACGAAAACCGTCAAGGCGGCATTCTCACAGCCAAGGCGCTGATGAAAGCAGGCGGCATCATCGCCTGCGAAGCCCCGCGCCACCCGTTTGCTGCCATGCATCCGCAGGTGCGCCAGGGTTTGCTTGAAACGGCCAAGCGGCTCGATCCACTGGTGTTGCGCTGGGCTTGATCATTGTCTTCAACGGTGTCAATGCGCTGTGGATAGAATGGTTAATCGCTATTAATTCAATAGCACTCTGCGCAGTAAATACGCCGGAAAACTGCTAAAAACGCTCAAAGAACTGGGGAGCTCAAGCTCTTTTAGCGTTCAGCTTGCGATACACCGTTGCTCGGCTGATTCCGAGCTTTGCAGCCGCGGCGGCCACATTGCCTTTGAGTTGCGAAACGGTATCGCGGATCACATCTTCCTCATGCGCTTTGAGCGCGCCCACGTTCGCTCGCACACGGGTATCCACGTTTGAAGCAGAATTTCTTGGCGTGAGCTTTCCGCTGCGGCTGGTGCGCAGCTCCACATGCAAGCCATTCCACAGCGGCACTTGGATCGGCGCTTGGCCAAGCTGCGCATCAAACAAACGCCGCCAATCAGTAGCAAATACGTCGCTGGCATGCGTTGCGTCTGCGCTTTCAATCGGCATGCCCAGCATTTGCCGCGCTGTACGATTTATCGCGCAAATCTCACCGTCTTCGCCCATGCACAGTAGGCCTTCAGCTTCGCGCCCCAGCGCATCTGCGCCCGCCCAGCGCAGATGCACCACTAGCGTGTGGGGATTGGCCAATACGAGTTGATTCTCAATGCGCCGCGCTGCGCTGCTCACGCGATGCATCAGCTCAGGCCGCTCAGCCACGTCAATGCCCGTCACATCAAGCATGCCGGCGCAGCGCCCCGCGCCATCAAAAATCGGCGAGCCCGCGCAGGAATACGCTGTGTTCATTTCAAAGAAATGCTCGCCGCGATGCAGCCACACATCGGAGAGTTCATGTAGCGTCGCGCCAATCGAGCTCGTGCCAATCGCCGCCTCCGAGAGATCCACGCCTTCGCGCGTGATCAGCGTCGCGCGGCGATCACTGGAGTCAATCTGCCCGGCGCTGCTCACCACCACGCCTTGCGCATTCGTCAAAATCGCAAAATACCGAATCGGCGCAATCGCTTCACTTAATTGCTGCAAAGTGCTCTGCGCAGCCACCGCGAGCTGCCGATTCGCTTCCCGCGAGCGCCGCTGCATCGCAGAGCTCACGAGATCAAAAGCAACGTCTTGTTGCGGCTCGCGCCCGGCGCCTAAGCAGCGCTGCCAAGAAGCCGCAATCCAGTCATGCACAGCTGCCTTGCCGCGCTGCCCGCCCAGCAACACGCGGCGCGATTGCGTGATGAGATCGACGCGGGAAGAGGCTGGGGCAGGGTGTGAGAAAGTCATGTGAGCATCGTAGCCGGGAAATAACAATTCGAAATTCAGCCGAGCATCAAGCTGAGTTCACCAAATGCTCCACATCGGCCAGCAGCAGCGTCACCAACTCGATCAGGCCAGCCAAGTAACTGGGCTCAACTTCCAAGTAACCTTCATATTCCGCCAAATTACGTTTGTTGTGTGCGCTATCAAGCTGCCGCCATTGCACGGGCGTCCAGCCCACGGTGTGTTGCAAGGTTTGGAAAACCTGATACCGATTCTCGCTGCGGTAGCCATGCCAGCGAAGAGCCGCCAAGCCAGCCGCATGGCCCACTGAATAAGCCGAAATAAATCTGCCCTCCAGCGAATTCGATGTGCGCTTTGCGTCGTCCAAATGCTTGTGTGCCATAGCTAGCAAGCGCCCAATATCTAAAGCACTGGCCGGCTCAGCTTTGAGTTGACCAATCTTCGCCAAATTTGCAAGCGCAGCGCTCATTTGAGGCTCCCATAAAGCAGCTCTACAGGGCCAGCAAGAATACGCTGCACCACAGAGCCTGGCTCTGCACGACGGGCTTTGAATTCTTTAGGCGTGTAGAGCTTGACTTCAATGCGCCGCCCAAACCGCTCTTCTAGTGGCAGCAACGCTGCAAGCGCATCGCTCAGCTGCAAGCGGCTTGATACGAGGAGCACATCAATATCGCTGCCCGCATGCGCCGTGCCTTTGGCCACGGAGCCAAAAATCAGCGCAATCTGCAGCTTGTCTGCCAAGGGCGCAAGCGCATCCGATATGGCAGGCGCAGCACCGAGGGTTTTGCGCACGAGATTGGCCAAATCTGCAAACACCGGGCTGTCTGGATTCGCCTTGACTCGGCGCAAATTCCCAATCCGCTCCTCCACCACCAAGCCCGCATCATGCAGCCGCTTGATTTCTCGCTGCAGCGAAGCGCTGGCCAGCGAAGTCAGGCGGATCAGTTCTTGAATGTGATACCAGCGAGCCGGCTGGCCAAAGACCCACTCTAGGACTTTGGATTGGGGAAGGGTGAATAAGGTTTGCGAGAGTTGCATATGCTAAATAATAGCATGATCGTACTAAATAATGCTAATTGCCGATGCGCATCTCAGAAAAAACAGCCGTTCAATCATCGTGACGGACACGCTAAATACTTATCGTAAGCTGAAAAATAGTCGATACCAAAGGCAAGCATGACATATTGGCTAGCCATAACTTCTGAGGTACTTTGGCCATTCACTTTTGGCATGCTAGATGCAAGTGCAGTAGGCCAGCTTCTTTCAATAGGCTTAGGATCGCTGCAACCCGCTTGCATCTTGCAGTAGTTATCAACCGCAACACTTACCTGAGAACGAAAATTAGCTAACACCGCTTTTACTTCTTGAGTTACTTGCGCTCTAGTTGCAGTCCGCGTGTCTTCGCGCAATTTTTGTTCAAAAGGTTTTGCTGTATCTGCATACATTTTTCGCAGCGCAGGATCGCTAAACCGAGCCCATTTTTGTTCAACGAAAGCAGGCACCTGTCCATTACAAACATCCCCCATGTTTTCTGAAACATTCCGTCCACCTGAGCTCGCTGAAGCATTGTTATTGCCGCCAGAGTTTGCCGACGCAGCATTCGCACTCGCCGCGCTCATCGTTGCCAATTGCTGCGCTGCCGTGGCAGAGAGCGGGTGATCGGGAAACTTGCTGATAAGCATGCGAAGCGTTTCACGGGCTTTGGCTGTGTCACCTTGTGCGTTCAACTCATCCGCTTTCGCAAACAGTTGGCCTGCGTTCATTTTTGTAATGTCATGACG
>JAYSRZ010000128.1:0-5591 GCA_043720775.1 Variovorax sp.
GCTCACGCTCAAGATCCAGTCTGAAACGGACAAGCCCAAGCGCCAAGCCATGATCTCTGAAGCTTTCAAAATGCACATGGACGACATCGGCCATCTGCCGCTGCATCAGCAAGCGTTGGCTTGGGGCGTGAGCAAGAAGGTTGAGCTTGTCCAGTTGGCCGATAACTTCATGCCGTTCAAGTGGATGAGTATTAAGTAAAGAAGATGCGCTAGGTAACGCGAAAAGCGCTAAAAGAACGCGAAAAACGCGAAATGAAATTCAATAAATTAGTTTTCCTTTTTTAGTGTTTTTCGGTTTTATCTTTAGCGATTTTCGCGTCACCTAGTCTCCCGTTCGCTTTGTAAATAATCAGGATTCAAATGGGCGTACTTTCTAAGTGGCTTGACGGTGATGTCGGCCACAGCTTCAGGCACTCCCCGATGGCCATGCTGGCCGCTGCGGTGGCTTTTGTTTGCATCTTCTGCGCCGTCTTCGCCGGCATCGTTGCACCCCACAATCCGTTTGATCTCACCACACTTGAGCTCTCGGATGCGCGCCTGCCGCCTGCTTGGATTGAAGGCGGTAAAGCCACTTTCTTCCTCGGCACAGACGATCAAGGCCGAGATATTCTTTCGGCCCTCATGTATGGCGCACGCATCTCGCTGGCAGTGGGCATCATCTCGGTGATCCTGTCCGTCCTCATCGGTGTATCGCTAGGTTTGCTCGCCGGTTTCCTCGGCGGCTGGATCGACACGCTGCTCATGCGCATCTGCGATGTGATGCTCTCCTTCCCACCCATCCTCGTCGCTTTGCTCATTGCAGGCGTAGGCCGAGCGATGTTTCCCAATGCGCACACCAGCGTCGCCTTCGGCGTATTGATCATCTCGATCACGCTCACCGGCTGGGTGCAATACGCCCGCACCGTGCGCGGCACCACGCTGGTGGAGCGCAACAAAGAATATGTGCAAGCCGCGCGAGTCACCGGCGTCGCCAGCCACCGCATCATGCTGCGCCACGTGCTCCCCAACGTGCTCGGCCCCGTCATGGTGCTCGCCACCATTCAAGTGGCCACCGCCATCATCACAGAGGCCACGCTCAGCTTTCTCGGCGTCGGCGTGCCGCCCACATCGCCGAGCCTTGGCACATTGATCCGCGTTGGCAACGATTACCTCTTCTCCGGCGAATGGTGGATCACCGTTTGGCCGGGGCTGATGCTGATCTTGATTGCGCTATCAGTCAACTTGCTCGGTGACTGGCTGCGCGATGCGTTGAATCCACGTTTACGTTAAGGAGTGTCGACATGAGAAAAATCGTTTTTACTTTGCTTGCTTACTTTCTCTTTTGCTCAGTTAGCTTCGCTCAGGCAACTCAAGGCAGCCAGGATTATTCAGAAAGACTGAAGGTGGCCGAGCAACTCATGGCGCTAGCTGGCTCTCCAGCTGATGCAATAAAGTTGATGGGCAATATAGCGCCCACACTTCGCGATACGTTGACCCAACAGCTCAAGCAATCAAATCCGCAGCTCACCGACGCACAGCTCAAACGCGTGATCGATCTGCAAGTCGACGTGATGTCCAAAAGCATGAGTCGTTTTACGACTGAGATCTATCCAGTGATGTTGAGCGGTTTTATGAAGTCGTACGCAGAGAAATTTTCACTTACCGAGTTGAATAGCCTTTATCAATTCCAAAGCAGTGAGTTGGGCAGAAAGAATCAGCAATTTGCTATGAGTGAAATTCCAGAAATGATGAAGCCGATGATGGCGGCTTCGCAGAAAATAGGCGCTGAAGTCGGCGAGGGGATCGCAAAGTTGCGACAGCAGCTTGCGCAAGAAGGCATCGTTTTGAAATGAGTCTTCTTTCCGTCAAAAACCTCGTCGTCGAATTCCCCACCCGCCACGGCACGTTGCGTGCGCTTGACGACATCTCTTTCGACATCGCACCCGGCGAGATCCTAGGCGTGGTGGGCGAATCCGGCGCGGGCAAATCACTCACGGGTGCCTCCATCATCGGCTTGCTAGAGCCGCCCGGCCGTATTGCCAGCGGCCAGATCTTGCTCGAAGGCCAGCGGATTGACAACTTGAACCATGACGAGATGCGCCACATCCGGGGCCGCAAGATTGGCGCGATCTTTCAAGATCCGCTGACTTCGCTCAATCCTCTGTACTCAGTTGGCCGCCAGTTGATCGAGACGATTCAGGCGCATCTGCCTGTGAATCATCAAGAGGCCCGCAAACGCGCCATCGATCTGCTCAAATCCACCGGCATACCCGCCGCTGAAGAACGCATCGAGCATTACCCGCACCAATTCTCCGGCGGCATGCGTCAGCGCGTGGTGATTGCGCTCGCACTCGCTGCCGAGCCTAAGCTGATCGTGGCCGATGAGCCGACGACTGCATTAGATGTATCCATTCAAGCCCAAATCATCAGCCTCTTGAAAAACCTCTGCAAAGAGCGCGGCGTGGGCGTGATGCTGATCACGCACGACATGGGCGTGATCGCCGAGACCTGTGATCGCGTGGCTGTGCTCTATGCCGGCCGCGTGGCTGAGATTGGCCCTGTGCATGAAGTGATCAACCGCCCGGCGCATCCGTACACCGAAGGCTTGATGTCTTCCATTCCTGATATGAGCGTGGATCGCGAGCATTTGGCGCAGATCGATGGCGCGATGCCGCGCTTGAATGCGATTCCACAAGGCTGCGCCTTCAATCCGCGCTGCACCAAGACGTTTGACCGTTGCAAAACCGATCGCCCAGATTTGATGAATGCGGGCGCGACGCGTGCGGCATGTTGGTTGGTTGAAGGAAAAGCTGGGGTGGCTGCATGAGCATGAGCCCAGAAAAAAATCTAATGTCTGCCGCAAGTGCAACCCACGAAGTCAAAAAACAAGCCCTCGTCAAAGTTGAAGACTTGGCGATGAGCTTCGATGTCTCAGCGCCGTGGCTCAACCGCGTGATCGAGCGCAAGCCCAAAGTTTTCTTGAAGGCCGTAGACGGCGTGAGCTTCGAGATTGAAAAAGGCAAGACGCTTGCCTTAGTGGGCGAATCCGGCTGCGGCAAAAGCACAGTCGCGCGGCTCATGGTGGGCCTGTACACGCCCTCAAGAGGCAACTTCCAATTCGATGGCATGGATGCCAACGAGACATACAAAGGCGCAGGCAGCCGCAAGCTGCGCGAGCGCATCCAGATGATCTTCCAAGACCCGTATGCCAGCTTGAATCCGCGCTGGACGGTGGGCGACATCGTGGGCGAGCCGCTCAAGGAACACAAGATCATTGAAGATGAAGCCAAGTTGGCCGAGCGCGTGGGCGAGCTGCTGAAATCAGTGGGCCTGTCTCCACTCGATATGGTGAAGTACCCGCATCAATTCTCCGGCGGCCAGCGCCAGCGCATCTCGATTGCGCGCGCCTTGGCCACGCAGCCTGAATTTCTCGTGTGTGATGAGCCCACCAGCGCCCTGGATGTGAGCGTGCAAGCGCAGGTGCTCAACATCATGAAAGACTTGCAGAAGAAGCAGGGGCTCACCTATCTCTTCATCAGCCACAACCTCGCTGTCGTGCGTCATGTGAGTGATCAGGTCGGCGTGATGTATTTGGGGCGCTTGGTGGAGTTGGCAGACAAGCAAACGCTCTTCTCCAATCCAAAGCATCCGTACACCCGCATGCTTCTGGATGCGATTCCGAAGATGCACGATACCGGCAAGGCGCGCACGCCGGTGCAAGGGGAAGTGCCCAATCCGCTCAATCCGCCATCAGGCTGCGCCTTTCATCCGAGATGCCCGCATGTGAATGATCGCTGCAAATCGGAGCGACCCAACTTAATCGAACTCAAGGGGATACGGATTGCTTGCCATGCCGTGGAAGAGGGTAGAATTTAAGCGATTCGGGCGTTAAGCCTCCGTATTTGCTGCGTTAAGTGCTATTGAATTGATATTACCCAGAGATTTTTGTCTAAGCTTATTTGCGCGGCTTTGACCTGTGGGAGCCGTATTCGGGTGGGCTCATGTACCCTGCTCGCGAATGTGGCGACACCTGTCGCCGAGACAGGCGAAAAGCGCAAGCGCTTTAAACGCTGCGCTGCGAAAATCGCCCACCCGAATACGGCTCCCACAGGCCGGTGATTGGCGCGGCGAAGCACGATGGCAGCGAGTAAGCAGTATTTGCATTTGCCACCATTTGCGAGCGAAGATCTTTTGCAACACGATCAGGCCGCGAGAGTTGGGGCTGCTGCGGCTGCCGATTTCTCGCAGCACAGGTTAAATAACGCGAAGCGTTTTGGTTCTCTATCTTGCGGCAGGTGCCGCTAATCCCGAGCAGGGTACATGAGGCAGACGCAGCAGCCCCAACTCTCGTAGCCGGTCTATCCAAAAAGAAACGGCAAGAACACTACAAATTCAATAGCACTTTACGCAGTAAATACAACGGCTAAATGCCATAAGCACATAAAAAATCAAAGCCAAGCCAGCGCTGTAGAGAACTTCATTCGCTTCACACTAAAAAATGCTTTCACGTTCCGCACCTTTGTATCCTGCGTAAAAAGCTGCTGCGCTAATTCCAAATACGCTGGCATGTCTCGCACTTGCGCAATCAAAATCAGATCCGGGCCGGGGCTCACTCGGTAGCACTGCTGCACAGCGGCCACTCGTGCAGCGCGCTTTTCAAACTCGGCAATCACATCTTCGGTTTGCTCCGTGAGCGTGACTTCAACAATCGCGGTGAGCCCCGCGCCAATCACGCTTTTCAAGCGATCAGCATGGAGCACGGCCACTTGTCGTTCAATCAAGCCCAAATCATGCAAACGCTTGACGCGGCGCAGGCATGTCGGCGCAGAGACGTGAACCTTGGCCGCCAAATCTTGGTTACTCAGCGAAGCATCGGTTTGCAAGAGCTGGAGCAGACGAATATCGATATCATTGAGCCCTGTTGAGTAATTTAATTCTGCATTCATGCGTTTATATGAAATAATATTTCTTCAAAAGAAATTATTGGAATTTTATTTCTAATTCATTGATTAATCAACCAGATATTTTTCAATACAAAGCCTAGCATACGCACTATAGACATTTCAACAGGAGCTCCCCATGTGCGGTATCGTCGCCTCAGTTTCTCAGCGCAACATCGTTCCCATCCTCGTGCAAGGCTTGCAGCGGCTGGAGTATCGCGGGTATGACTCCTGCGGCGTGGCAGTCCACAACGGCGGCCTCAAACGTGCGCGCACCACTTCTCGCGTGGCTGAGCTGCAAGCGCAGATCGATGCAGACGCGGCGAGTGGCAAAGCTTTTGAAGGCCACACAGGAATCGCACACACACGCTGGGCCACGCATGGCGCACCAGCCGTCCACAACGCGCATCCGCATTTCAGCCCGGGGCCGAATGCGAAAGAGGGCGCAGCAGGTCGCGTTGCACTCGTTCATAACGGCATCATTGAAAACCACGATGCGCTGCGCAAAACGCTGCAAGCCAAAGGCTATGTGTTTGTGAGCCAAACGGATACCGAAGTCATCGCGCATTTGCTCGATTCGCTGTACGACGGTGATGTGTTTGAAGCGCTCAAAGCCACCATTGCGCAGCTGCATGGTGCGTATGCGCTGGCCGTGTTTCATAAAGACGAACC
>JAYSRZ010000129.1:0-5570 GCA_043720775.1 Variovorax sp.
AATCTCATCATCGCGCCCAATCACCGGATCGAGCTTGCCCATACGAGCGCGTTCGGTCAGATCAACGCAGTATTTTTTGAGCGACTCTCTCTGGTCTTCGGCATCTGCGTTGTTGACCGTCTGGCCTCCGCGCACGGCATCAATCGCCGCCTCGAAGCTTTTGCGCGAAAGGCCGGCATCTTTCGCCGCCTTGCCCAAATCAGTTTTGCTGTCTGCCAAAGCCAATAAAAACAATTCGCCCGCGATAAATTGATCTCCGCGCTTGATGCCCTCTTTCTCTGCCGTTTGAATCAGCGAGACCAAATCCCGCCCAACTGTGACCTGATCTTGGCCTTGCACTGACGCCAGCTTTTTGATGCTGGCATCTGCCGCAGCAGCCAAAGCCGCTACATTCACGCCTGCGCGTTGCAAAAGCGCGCGCGGCCCATCTTCCTGCTTGAGCATGGCTGCCAAGACGTGCGCAGGATCAATGTACGCATGGTCTTGCCCAAGTGCCAGCGTTTGCGCCTCAGAAAGCGCTTCTTGAAATTTGGTGGTGAGTTTGTCGAGTCTCATGCAGAGCTCCTAAAGGTTCAATGCATCGTATATGAGCGCATCCAACCGCTTTTCAAGCCATAAAATGAGGAGGTGAACATTCATCAACTCTCCGTCAATTATGTGCAAGAGCAAGACCGCATCTTGGTGCGCATCAACACGACCGCACAGGAAGAACTGCGCCTGTGGTTCACGCGCCGCCTCACGCTGGGCCTCAAGCCCATGCTGCACAAAATCGTGGCCGAGTGGGTGGCAAAGCAAGAGACCGTCAAATCGCCGCTCACGATGTCGGCAGCTACTGCCGATGCACAAACGCAAGCCATGCTGGCCGATTTCAAGCGCGAAGAATCGTTGCAGAAATCAGACTTCCAAACGCCTTACAAAGCGCCCAACGCGCTGCCTCTTGGCGCCGAGCCACTGCTAGTGACTGAAATCAGCGTCACGCCTTTGCCCTCAGGCCAACTGCAAATGGCTTTTAACGAGAAACTCCCGCTCGACAACGGCCAACCGCATCCCAACCCACGCGGTTTTCGCGTCGCGCTAGAACAAAAACTAGTGCATGGCTTTGTACATTTGCTGGACAAAGCTTTGGATGTATCGCAATGGGCAGGCGTGTCAGTATCTGCTACGTGTGAACCAGCTCTGCCGGGAGACGGAACGATGGGAGGCGGCGGAGAACGACCTAAGTATTTGAATTGAGGCTAGTCATGCCCCATTTGGCCAGCGCAGCATCATCACTCACCCGCGCGTCGACCCATCTCGCCCCAGAAGGCGTCTGTTCTTTCTTCCAAAAGGGCGCTTGGGTTTTGAGGTAATCCATCAAGAATTCGCAAGCCTTAAAACTCTCGCCACGATGCGCAGAAGTTACTGCGACTAGAACAATTTGATCCAAAGGCTGCATGACGCCGATACGGTGAATCACTCTTGCTGCGTAGATATCAAATCGACGATGTGCATCATCAATCATCGCTTCAATGGATTTCTCTGTCATGCCCGGATAGTGCTCAAGTTCGAGTGTGCTGACATTCAGCCCATCATTGCGATCACGCACTGTGCCCACAAAGCTGCAAACGGCTCCAACCCTTGTATCACCTGCGCGGAGTGCTGCGATTTCTGTAGCAAGATCGAAGTCTTGGGTTTGAATCACGACGCGAGGATTCATCAGCTTAGCCTCCTGTGACAGGCGGGAAGAAAGCCACTTCGCAGCCTTCGATCAGCGCTTCGGTCTCGTCAATCATCGTGTGATTGAGCGCCACGCGCAGCGCTTGGCCACGAGCGAGCGTTTGCTGGAATGCACCGCCGCGCGCGATCAGCTCATCGCGCAGGCCAGCGACCGTTGGTGCAGCCGTTTGCACTTGCTCGCCACTAGAGCCGAGTGCTTCACGCACGGAAGCAAAGTATTTAACAGAGATCGTTTTCATCAGAGCACTTCAGAAAAAGGAATAAATCGCACGGTATCACCATGCGCAATCTTATGTCCTGCGGGCACATCGATCAGCCCATCAGCCCACACGCACGATGTGAGTACGCTGGAGTTTTGATTAGGAAAAAGATCTAGCCCGCCGCTCACATTGCGTTTCGCACGCAAGAATTCACGGCGTTTATCGGCTTTAGCGCAGGTGAAATCTGCGCGGAGTGCTATTGAATGAATAGTAGACAGGTCACCACGCTCGCCTTGCAGCCGCGCAAGCAGCGGGCGCACGAGCAGCAGGAAAGTCACAAAACTAGATACAGGATTGCCCGGCAAGCCGACAAAATGTGCAAAGCCATGATCCGTTCGCACTGAGCCTTTCGAAGTGCTCCCGTGACTCAAGCCTTCGATGAGCTCAGGCTGAACGGTGGGTTGGTTTCGATTCACGCGCCCATAAGCAAACGGCTTGCCTGGCTTCATGGAAATGCTCCACAAATCCAAGCTTCCAAGCGCTTGCACAGCAGGCTTGATGTGATCTTCCTCTCCCACGCTCACGCCGCCACTCGTCAAAATCAAATCGGCTAACGGCGCTGTATCGCGCAGCACATCAATGGTGGCTTGTCGTTGATCGGGCACGATGCCCGCATCCATGATTTCGCAGCCTGCCCTGAGCAGCATCGAGCGCAAGAAAAAGCGATTGGAGTTGTAGATCGCGCCGGGCTTCATGTCTTGCGGCTTCACCTCACCAGGCATCACCAATTCATCGCCAGTAGAAAACAAAGCCACGCGCACCGGGCGACTCACTTGCAATTGATCAAAGCCCAAACTAGCCGCCAGCCCAAGCGCAGCGGGCGACAAGCGCTCACCTTTTGAGAGCGCAGTATGCCCAACTTTGACATCTTCACCGCGCTGGCGCACCCACTGCCCTGCTTTTGGAATCACGTTCACTTGTACAGTGCCATCATCCAAAGCCGTGCATTCTTCCTGCATCACGACGCAATCTGCGCCGGGCGGCATCGGGGCGCCTGTGAAGATTCTCGCGGCTGCAGATGGCTCAAGCGTTTTGCTAAAATGCCCCGCAGGAATGCGCTGCGAGACTGGCAACACCGAGCCAGCTTCGCGCACATCAGCGCTGCGCATCGCATAGCCATCCATCTGCGAGTTATCAAAGCCGGGCACATCCAGCGGGCTCACCAGAGCTTGCGCCAACACGCGGCGATCCGCATCGAAGGTAGAAACCGTCTCGTATTCTTGCAGCGGCTGCGCCGCAGCGAGCAGCTCAGCAAGCGCTTCTTCTAGAGTGCGCAGCGGTGGAAACTGAGGCGCGTTCATGGCTTACCTGTAATTCTCAGCGTCGTACTCAAATCGATCACCGTTATCCACCAGCCATTGCGCCACGCTGTCGGCGCTGTTCACATCCAATACAGGTCGAAGCGTTTTGCCGTCAAACATTTGCGGCGCATCCGTTGCAATCGCCACAATGAAATCATCTTCCGCGTAGAGCGTTGGCTTGCCCGCGCTGGGGCGGTGCACTTCTATTTTTTGAATATCGGATTGCTTGAAGCCTTCAACCAACACCCAATCCACGCCCTCGTACAGTTCGGCAAGCAAGTGATGCACAGACAACTGCGTTTCTTTTTCAAACTCACGAATTAGCGCCACACGTTTGCTGGAAGCCACCACCACTTCAAATGCGCCCGCCTCACGATGGCGATGCGTATCTTTGCCAGCATGATCAATATCAAACGCATGATGCGCGTGCTTGACGACGGAGACTCTCAATCCACGTAGTTTTAACGCGCTGATGACGCTTTCCACCAGCGTCGTCTTGCCCGAGCCTGAGAAACCAGCGAATCCAACAACTTTCATATTGCTCACAATTTAATAGCACTTTACGCAGATAATACGCCGGCTAACCCCTGTTTTTCTTACAAAATTAGGCGTTTTTCTCAATCAAGGCCTTGACAGCGGCCACATCTGGCTTCATCACCATCACGCGCTTGGGCAGCGCCTCAATGCCTTCAAACTTCGCAGGGCGGCTCGGTTCACGCCCGAGCGCCTCCACAATCGTCGCAGCAAATTTAATCGGCAGCGCCGTTTCTAAAACGATCATCGGCACGCCGTTTTTCACTTGGCTTTTAGCCACCTTCACGCCATCAGCCGTGTGTGTATCAATCATGATGCCATGCTGCGCGTAAACCTCTTTGATCGTTTGCAAACGATCCGCATGCGTACTCTTGCCGCTGGCAAAGCCATACTTCTGTGCAGCTTGTGCAAAGCGCGCATCACCGCTCAAATCAAACTTTCCGCTCGCAGCCAACTGCGTTGTGAACATATCTTTCACAGCCGCGCCATCACGCCCGATCAAGTCAAACACAAAACGCTCAAAATTACTCGCCTTAGAAATATCCATCGACGGGCTTGAAGTCTCGTGCGTATCCGCACTGCCGCGCACACGATACACACCCGTGCGGAAAAATTCCTCCAGCACGTTGTTTTCATTCGTGGCCACCACGAGCTTGTCAATCGGCAGCCCCATCATCCGCGCCACATGCCCGGCGCAGACGTTGCCGAAATTGCCGCTCGGCACTGTGAAGCTCACCTTTTGCGAATTCGATGTCGTGGCATACAAATAGCCCGCAAAGTAGTAAACCACCTGCGCCAACAACCGCGCCCAGTTGATCGAATTCACCGTGCCAATCTTGTATTTTTTCTTAAACGCCAAATCATTCGACACCGCCTTCACCATGTCTTGGCAATCATCGAACACGCCCTCGACAGCAATGTTAAAAATATTCTCATCCATCAAGCTAAACATCTGCGCCTGCTGAAATGGGCTCATGCGGTTGTGTGGGCTCAGCATAAAAACCTTCACGCCCTTTTTCCCGCGCATCGCGTATTCGGCAGCGCTGCCCGTATCGCCACTGGTTGCGCCAAAAATATTCAACGTCTCATTGCGCCGCACCAGCTCGTATTCAAACAAGTTGCCCAGCAATTGCATCGCCATGTCTTTGAAAGCGAGCGTGGGGCCATTTGACAAAGCTTGCAAATGCAAGCCCGTGTTGCCCAGCGGCGTGACGGGCGTGATCGCTTTCGTGCCATACACGTCTTGCGTATAAGTCTTCTCACACAAACGCTTCAAATCCACCGCAGGAATATCGTCGATATACAACGAGAGAATTTCGAAAACTAAGCCGGCGTAGCCCTGATTCAAAAGCACGCCACGAAGCTGCGTGAGCTTCGCGTCATCAATCTGCGGATACGTCTCTGGCATATACAAGCCGCCATCGGGTGCCAAGCCTTCGAGCAAGATATCAGAGAAGTCAAGTCGGCCAGCATGGCCACGGGTAGAGAGGTATTTCATGAAACTGGATCGGGAAGCAAGCCACTATTGTAAAAGCTTGTCTTTTGCGGTAGCTCAAAGACAGAACTTCCGGACGCGAAAGACGCAAAGGTTACGCAAAAGTTACGCAAAAGTCGCGAAAAAGAAAATTTAAAAAATGCCTTTTTGGTATTTTTTTCGCATAATTTTCGCGTCTTTCGCGTCCGGCTGTTTGACTTTTACAGGCTAGCTGCCAACCTCGCCGCCTGATCAATCGCCCGCTTCGCATCGAGCTCGCCCGCT
>JAYSRZ010000130.1:0-5566 GCA_043720775.1 Variovorax sp.
TGCTAACTCCCCTAATACAGACTCAAACACGCCATCCGTACAGAACCACAAGATAACTCGCTTTACTCAACAAATACTAGGATGACTATGCCCAACTTAGATACAGACTACCTCATCATCGGCGCAGGCGCGACTGGTCTGTCGTTTGCCGACACGATGCTGGCCGAGAGCGATGCGCACATCACCATCGTGGACAAGCATGCGCAGCCCGGCGGGCATTGGAACGATGCTTACCCGTTTGTGGCGTTGCATCAGCCGAGTGCTTTCTATGGCGTGAATTCATTGGAGCTGGGCACGCGGCGCAAAGATACGGTGGGGCACAACGCAGGGCTGTATGAGCTAGCCAGCGGTGCGGAAGTGACAGGCTATTTTCATAAAGTGATGCATCAGAGCTTGCTGCCCAGTGGACGTGTGACTTATCTGCCGATGAGCAATTACTTGAGGCTAGAAGATGGCACAGCAAGCGTGCAATCCATCCTCTCCGGGCAAGAGACGCAAATCACTGTGCGCAAGAAACTGGTCGATGCCACTTTCTTCACACCGCAAGTGCCGGCCACTACCGCGCCTAAATTCAAAGTAGCGGAGGGCGTCAAACTCGTCACACCAACACAGCTCACGCATATCTGGCAGAGCGCTGATCGCCCAGCACATTTTTGCATTTTGGGCGCTGGCAAAACCGCGATGGACGCAGCCATTTGGCTGCTCAATTGTGGCGCGGCCCCGGAGAGTATTCAGTGGGTCATGCCGCGAGATTCGTGGTTGGTCAACCGCATCACCACGCAGCCGGGCGAAGAGTTTTTTGCTGATTCGATTGGCGGCGTGGCAAGCCAAATGAAAGCGCTGGCCGAGGCAAAGAGTGTGGATGATCTCTTCGAGCGTTTGGAAGCTTCAGGCCAGATGCTGCGCATTAACCGCGAGCAAACGCCTCGCATGTTTCATTACGCCACGATCTCGGAAGGCGAAGTAGCGTTGTTGCAGCAGATCAGTCAAGTCATCCGCAAAGGCCGCGTGCAAGCGATTGAAACTGATGCGCTGGTGCTCGCCGATGGCCGCGTAGCCATGCCAACAAGCACGCTCTATATCAACTGCACAGCATCTGGCGTAGACAAAGGCCACCCACAAGCAGAAATGGCACCCATCTTCCAGAGCGGCCTCGTCGTGCCCAAGCTCGTGCGCACCCCGCTGATCAGCTTCAGCGCCGCAGTCTGCGCCTATGTGGAAGCGCATTACGAGGATGACGCGATCAAAAACCAACTCTGCAAAGTCGTCCCCTTCCCGCGCAATGTCGCAGGCTGGATCGCCTCCACGATTGGGAATATGGCCAACCAAATGCGCTGGAGCAAAGAGAAAGAGCTGCGCAACTGGATGACCAGTAGCCGCTTGGATGGTTTCAGCAAAATGACCGCCAGCGTGCAAGAAGACGATCACGAGAAAATCGCCATCCTCACCGAGCTGCGCACCCACGGCATGGCGGCGATGGAGAATGTGAAGACGCTGATGGCAATGGCTTGAATCTCTAAGCCACAAACTTCAAGCCTCAAAGTCCGGGCAGTTCTTCGGTGAGGCTTTTTGGAAGGCTTCGAGCTTCATGCAGTTGTCAAACGCAGCCATCGTGCGCGGCAGGCCGTCGAGCGGTGTGTTGAAACGCTGAGCGTTAAAGATTTGCGGAACGAGGCAGCAGTCAGCGAGAGTGGGCGTATCGCCGTAGCAGTATTTGCTCTCAGGCAGCGCAGCATGCTTTCGCTTCTGCTCCACAGCCACGAGCTGCTTTTCAAAAGCCTCCAAGCCTGTGCTACACCAATGCACATACCAAGTGTTTTTCGCATCCTCGCTCACGCCCAGCGGGCCAACGAGGTATTTCAAAATGCGCAAGTTATTCAGCGGATGAATCTCGCACGCGATGCTTTGCGCCAACGCTCTCACACGCGCACGACCCAGCGCATCAGCGGGCAAGAGCGCAGGCGCGGGATGCATCTCGTCTAAATACTCAATCATCGCCATCGATTGCGTGAGTTGCTCAGTGCCGGTATCCAGCAGCGGCACGAGGCCGTCGGGCGACACGTCTGAGAACGGCGGCTTTTTGTGTTCGCCCTTGGGCAGATGCACGCTGATGTAGTCAAACGGCAGGCCTTTGAGATGCAGGGCGATGCGCACGCGAAAGGAAGCTGAAGAGCGAAAGTAGTTATAGAGTTTCATGTGCATGAGTTTAGTGCGTTGCCAGTCGCGTGACAAATTCACGCGCTGGATAGATGAGATTCGCCAGGCAATCGCTAATATGCTGGGTATGACGTTTTTGCGAAAAATTCTTACCTTTGTTTTTGCGCTGCTGCTTATCAGCCAAGCCAGTGCTCAAAATGCGCCGGTCACCGCCTATCCGCTGGCGACTTTGCCACTTCCTCAGCTCAATGCGCAGACCATCGAGCTTCGCGTGGCGCATGTGATCAACCCGCGCTTGCCTCGCATGAGCGATGCGCAAATCGCGCTGATGCTCGATGCGATGGCTCGCGCCACGAGCGAGCATTTGGGCATTGAAGTGCGCTTTGTGCAGCCCGTAGAGATTCCTATCGCGCAAGTATTTGCGGGCATTCCACCGAAATTCACTCAATTCGCCAATTCTCAGCAGCACAAGTTTCGCTCGTTGTTTGCTCGGAAATCGACACTGGCCAGAGCTTACGCAGAGGGTTTTGCGCAAGGGGGTGAGCCGCTTGAAGAGATGGCTATGTTTGCTCAAAGAAAAGGCCTGAGATTTGACAAATCAAGTTTTGCAGCGTTTGGCAAAGATGCGGCTAACTATCAGCTCGCTCGCATGCACGATTGGCAAAAGTTCGTCGCCTCAGATGGCAAAAGCGTGATTGACGATCAAGCTTTCCATGAATACACCCTATGGAATCATATTGGCTATGGAAACCTTCCCTTTGAGCTGGTGATCACCAACCAAATCATCGCGAGCGTGGAATACAGCCAGCCTTCCATCCACACCGCGATTCGCGGCGGCTATACCAATGGCTTCACATCGTTCAGCACGAAGAGCCGATTGGGTAGTTTTGCGGCGTGGAGCACCTTTGCCTTAACGAGCAACGATACCGAATGGTTGCGTTTGCGCGAAGGAGAGAGCTACACCGCTGAAGAAGCCGCTCAGCTGGCAGGCACAGCCGCTGTGCATGAGCTTGGCCATTTATTACTGCATTTAATGCACCCTTTCGGCCAAAAAGGCTGCATCATGGATCCCGTGCCGATGTTTGCCTACCGCGCTTGGGCCGCTCAGCTGTCTGCCAAAGATTGCCCTCTGAGCAGCAGCGCAGCCATGAAGCCCGGCGCTTATCGCTTCACCTATCTTTTGCCATGAATCACGAACAGAATATCCGCCTCACACAAGTTGACCCCAGCACACCGGGCGGGCTGTTGCAGCGGCGCTTTTGGCAACCTGTGGCTTTAGCCGAGGAGTTTGATCCTTTGCTTGCAGCGGATATGGGGAGCAGCGAGCATCCGCGCCTCATCAAAGCTGTTCGGGCGCTGGGACAGGATTTCGTTCTCGTGAAGAATCATGATGGAAGCTGGGCAATGCTTGATCGGGATTGCCCGCATCGCGGGGCGAATCTGGCCTTTGCACGCTATGAATCAAGTCACTATGAAAGTGATAGCGCTTCACGCAGTATTTATGCCGGCGATATGCCGATTTCTCTTAAAAATCAAGCGACCACAGCGATCCGTTGCCCCTTCCACGGCTGGGCATTTCAAACGAGCGGCGATCAAGCTGGGCAATGTATCGACACACCTGCCGAGCCAGAACACTCCACGCTTTGCACGCAGATCAAGCAGCGCAGCTACCCCGTGCAGGAGAAGGCTGGTGTCGTGTGGGCTTGGTTAGCTGAGATCACGCCTGATTCAGAGCCTGCGCCGATGCCAGCGCTTGATTGCTTTGCAGCGCCAGCCTCTCACAGCTTCGCTTTCAAAGGCCTATGGAATGCGAATTGGCTGCAGTGCTTTGAAGTCGGCATGGATCCGGCGCACCCCTCGTTTTTGCATCGCTTTCTGCAAGATGCTGATCTGCAAGAGACAGGCAGCAATGCCGGCGGCAAGCAATTTCGCAGCGCCGCAGCGGGCGATGTGGCAGGCGAGCGCTGGCCGATGACGCGCGTGATGCGCGAGCTGCATCGGCCTAAGCTATCCGCGCAAGCTGTGGGCAACGACAGTTTGCAGGGCATTCGCATCACAGCGCTGCGGGCGTTGAGTGAGGCCACCACACATGTGCGCATGACTCAAGCGATCTTTCCGCATATCTTCGTGATCCCTTTGTCGGAGACGCTCACGATCACGCAATGGCATCTGCCGGTGGACGATGGGCGCACGTATTGGTTTAGCGTGTTCACCAGCTATGCCGATCCAATCAACCAATCTGCGATGCGCGCGCAGCGCCTGCCCTACACACATTTGCCCGACTACACGCCAAAAGCAGGCGCACACAACGCTTGGGGCTTCTCGCCCGAAGAACAAATGAGCCGCACCTTTCTCGGCATGGGAGAAGACGATATCAATGTGCATGACCAGTGGGCTGTGGAGAGCATGGGCGAAGCAAACGGTGGCCTGCAAGATCGCACGCGCGAACACCTCGCCACAAGCGACAAAATCATCGTGCTTTATCGCCGCTGGCTACAGCATGCGCAGGAGGCTACAGCTAAAGGCGAGGCGCTGCCGGCTTTGCCCGCGATGCAAACGCTGAGCGAGCCGCCCGGTACGGTAGATGGCTTCGCGCCGAGCGATGCATGGGAAAGTTGGATGCAAACCCAACTCGCAACTAAGCGTGCGAAAGCGCCGTGGATAGCAAAATGAATGTAGATCAAATCCTGCGGCTAGTCAACGAATCCGGCATCGAACAAGTGCGCATCGCATGGTGCGATCTGCATGGCGAGCTGCGTGCCAAAAGCATCATGCCGACAGCATTGCCAAGCGCCTTGAACGATGGCATCGGCATGGTCGGCACACAAGCGCTGAAAGACACGAGTGATCGCACAGCCTTCAAAGTGTTTGAGCAGGGTGGCTTGGCGCATCTGCCGATGCTCGCGGAATTCGCGCAAGCGAGTAACTTCACGGTCAAACCCATCCTTGACAGCTTTCGCTTGCTGCCTTGGGCACCTCACACCGCTTGGCTGCAAGGGCAGATGCATGGCGCAAAGACCGAAGTGCTAGACGTGGATTCACGCGGTATCTTGCAAAAGGCATTGGCTCAACTTGAACAAAAAGGCTACGGCCTGCGCTGCGGCCTAGAGATCGAATTTCACATCTACAAAATAGAAAACGCCCGCCCGCAAACTGATCCCGATCTCGCTGCTTGGCCGGGCTTGCCGCCTGCGGTGAGCATGATCCATCCCGGCTACCGCCTGCTCTCCGAGCGTTGGCTGGATCGCGCCGATGAGCCGCTGCAAATCGTGCGCCGCACCTGCGCAGCGCTTGGCCTGCCACTCACCTCGCTCGAAATCGAATTTGGCCCGAGCCAGTTTGAGGCCGTGTTTGAAGTGCAAGATGCGCTCGCCGCCGCAGACAGCATGGTGCTGTTTCGCAGTGCGGT
>JAYSRZ010000131.1:0-1991 GCA_043720775.1 Variovorax sp.
GTGCAGGCGCTGCCTGCGGCCTTGGCGCTAGTTGCGCTTTTCATTGCCAAGTAATTTAACTTATCTCAGGAGTTCATCATGACATCCGCTGTAATCGTATCCACCGCCCGCACGCCTCTGGCCAAAAGCTGGAAAGGCGCATTCAACATGACCCATGGTGCCACGCTTGGAGGCCATGCCGTCAAACACGCCATCCAACGCGCCGGCATCGAAGCCGCAGAGGTTGACGATGTGATCATGGGCTGCGCCAATCCAGAAGGCGCAACAGGCGCGAATATCGCCCGCCAAATCGCCATCATGGCCGATTGCCCGATCACCACTTCTGGCATGACCGTGAATCGCTTTTGCTCCTCCGGCTTGCAAACCATCGCGCTCGCTGCGCAACGCATCATCGCAGGCGAGGGCGATGTGTATGTGGCTGGCGGCGTGGAGAGCATCAGCTGCGTGCAGCAAGAGATGAACCAGCACATGCTGGCCGATCCTGTGCTGATGAAAAAGAAGCCCGAGATCTACTGGAACATGCTACAAACCGCCGAGCAAGTGGCCAAGCGCTACAGCATCACGCGCGATGCGATGGATCATTACGGCGCACGCAGCCAGCAGCGCGCCACGGCTGCCTTGGCCGCAGGCTTGTTTGACGCTGAAATCGCCCCGATCACCGTGAAAGCAGGCATTGCAGACGCCACGCTCGGCCTCATGACCAAAGAAGTCACCGTGAGCAAAGACGAAGGCATCCGCGATGGCACGACCTTCGAAGGCATCACCGGCCTGCGCTCCGCGCTCCCCGGTGGCTTGATCTCCGCAGGCAATGCCAGCCAATTTTCTGATGGCGGCGGCGCATGCGTGGTGATGAATGAAGAGCTCGCTTCCAAGCGCGGCTTAAAACCTCTTGGCCGCTTCCTCGGCTTCGCCGTGGCAGGATGTGAGCCCGATGAAATGGGCATCGGCCCCGTATTCGCAATTCCTAAAGTCCTGAAGCGCCTCGGCCTCAAAGTGAGCGATATTGACCTGTGGGAGCTCAACGAAGCCTTCGCCGTGCAAGTGATCTATTGCCGCGACAAGCTCGGCATTCCTGATGACAAACTCAATGTCAACGGCGGCGCAATCGCAGTCGGCCACCCCTACGGCGTGAGCGGCCAACGCCTCACTGGCCATGCCCTCATCGAAGGCAAACGCCGTGGCGCGAAACGTGTCTGCGTGACGATGTGTATTGGCGGGGGAATGGGTGCGGCGGGGATTTTTGAAGTGCTTTGACAGGCGCTAAACGCCAGTGGCCAGTTATGCCACTGGCAAGCCAATTGCAGCAGCACAGCTCTGAATGATCCTGTGACTGCTGCTTTTTTTTGTTGAGATTTACCAAAATTGAACGACATGAGCTACCGCAACACCCTTGATTTTTTAATGTACCGCTGGCTCAAGGCGGATGCTTTGAATACACGTGCCCGCTTCGCTGACCATTCCCGCGAAACATTTGACGCAGTGCTCGATACCTGCGAAAAGATTGCACGGGAGAAGTTTGCGCCGTTTAATCGCGTGGCGGATCGTGAAGAGCCGCGCACGGAGGTGGATGCGGATGGTGCTTTGAAAGTTATCTTGCCGAAGGCGACGCATGATGCTCGTGCGGCTTATGCGGAGAGTGGGATGTTTGCTGCTGCGCAGGATGAAGCGATGGGTGGGATGCAGCTGCCTTACTTGGTGGAAGCAGCGGCGAATTCGTTTTTTGGGATCGGGTCGATCTCGATTGGTTGGAATTTACTCACCGTGGGCAATGCGAACGCGATTTTGGCTTCGGGCAGCGAGAAGCAAATTGAAGTGTTTGCGGCGAATCAATTCAATGGTCGCTGGGCGGGCACGATGTGCCTCTCTGAGCCGCAGGCGGGCTCTTCGCTCTCTGACATCACGACGCGCGCCGAGTTGGAAGATGCGGCAGACGCTTTGGGCGCGCGCTACCGCCTGCGTGGCAACAAGATGTGGATTTCGGGTGGTGAGCA
>JAYSRZ010000132.1:0-1982 GCA_043720775.1 Variovorax sp.
GATTTCCCAAAGCGGCGCGGTGCTCAGCTTGCTGGCGACTGCGCCCAAGCCCACGAGCAACGCATAGAGCGGCACATATGAAATCACACAAAACACGATTACAGCAATCGTCGTTGGCACGGCTTCGAGCCGATGCTTTCTGCACAACACGGTGTAGAAAGCCCAGCAACTGCTCGCGCACACGAAGAGCACATCGCCCTTCCACACCGTTGAGCCGCTGCCTGATGCCGCATAAGCCTGCATGATCGACGCGCCGCCGACCAGCAGGCCGCCACACAATATCAACAGCAGCCCTAGCTTGCGGCCTTTGTTGAGCACTTCACCGAGCAGCAGCACGGAAAGCAAGGCCGTGGAGAGCGGCAGCAATCCCGGCATGAGCACCGAGCCATGCGCAGCGGGCGCAAACGTGAAAGCGCTGTAGGCCAGCACGGCATAGCCCACGCCGCCAAAGAGGCCGAGCAACACCGTTTGCTTCAGCGGCAGCGGAGAGATCCACAGCGAAGTTAGACCTTGCGATTGGGCCTGCGGGTTTTCCAGCCGCATCTTGCGCACCACAAAATATCCCCAAGGCAGCAGCAGCAAAGCCGCGCCCACGATGCGGCAAAGCACGATATCTAGCGAGGTGAGCGATTTGAGCGCCATAAAGCGCGCGATCACGATAAACGATGTCCAGATCGCAATCGTGATGACTGCCGAGGCGATGCCGATAGTTTTCGGCGAAAGCCGTTTGATAAATTCCATGCCTTGATTATCGGCTCTCGCCGGTGAGTGGCTCTTTAAAGCTCAGCCACAGGCGCACCATTCAAGCATCGCGCGCGATGATCCACATAGTAGCCACCATATTCCGTGTAGCGCAGCAGATGGCGCTTGCAGCGGTTGCATTGGTGAATATCGCAGCGGTTGTAGGGGAAGAAGCTGGCAGCCACTGGCGCAAGAGGCGATTCGTAGCGCGTGCCTTGCGGATGATGCTCTTCATAAGTGGGCTCGGGCAGATCAGGCGTGCGCAGCGTAGCCACAGCTTGCATCTGCGCCACGGGCCAGCGGCTCTCAGTGATGCTTTCCCAGCCAGCGCATTTGCCTAGGCCGCAGTTGCATACTTGCGCTTCGGATGCTGCCCATTGCTTGAGCTGCGCGGCATCGGCTTGAGGGAGCTCTTGCATTAAGCGTGCTCCTGCTGTTCGATAAATCTCATGCACTGATTATCGGGGGTCGGCTGCATTTGTGATGCAGCGGCCACGCCTGCGCTTGGGCTATCCCCCTCCGCGACTGTCCTCCGGCTGGCGCTGCGCGCGTGCCTCCCCCTTTATGTCGCTGCGGGAGATAGCCCAATCACAGCCGAGGCCTATTTGCTTATCAAAGAGCTAGCTTCTTGAGACTTCATCTCTTTGGCTGATGTCGAAGCGTGATGACGAGATAAACAGCACCCGTCAACGCCGCACCAATAATCAAGCTCCATGACAGTGGCGAGCTAAACGGAGAAAGCGGATCACTGGCCAAGCGCCAATGCAGCAGGGCATGCACGATGCAAAACGCAGCAAAGGCTTGGCGGCTCACACGCTGCACGCCCTCATGAGCATGATGCGTAAGCGCGATCAACGCGCAAAACAGCGGCACATGGATCGCCACAAACCACCATCTGCCCTGTTCATCATTCAAGCTGCGTAGCACATAAAGCAAACGCCATTCAGATTGCGTCATGGCATCGAGCTCATGCGTGAAGAGCAGGGCGAGCATGAGCTGCGTCAAAACAGTCAAGGCTTTCATGCGCGCTTTTTCCCCATGATGAAATACAGCACCGGGCCAAACGAGCCGCAGGTGATGGAGAAAATCGCCCAAGGCCAGAAAGGGCGGCCTGTTGTATCGGCATCGCGTTTGATAAACACTAAAAGCAAAATCATCGTGATCACCAAATCCGCAAATATCTGCCAGCCCGCAGGATGGCGCAGATGCACGAGAACCAGCTCCAGCACACTGCCCACCTC
>JAYSRZ010000133.1:0-1981 GCA_043720775.1 Variovorax sp.
CAGATAAAACGATAGGCTGCACGCGCCCAAGCCCTGCATCAGAAAAGCGCTTAGCGTATTTTTTCAAAGTGCTCTCATCTTCGGTGATCACATGAGGAATCGCTTCACAGCTAGCTTGCGCCAGCATTTTCACATCGTCGCTAAACCGGGCTCTTTGATCGCCCGCATCGCGAGTGAGCTTGGCAAGCAGCTCGCCCGTCTTCATTGCATGATCAATGTTGAAAGGCAATATGATTAAATTGCGCAGCGGTAAATCATTAACTGTTTGCTTCTGCTGAAATTCAGCCAGTGCAATGGTTGACACATAAAGCGGCATGCCTTTCTGCAAAATCTCTAGAAAATATCTGTTCGCCGTTTCGTGATTCGGGCGCGAGCTCACCATCAAAGTGATCAAGTAGCTCGTATCCAGCAAAAATGCGCTCAAGGCATATTCCCTCGAATCTGCTCTACCCAAGCCGCAGAATCCGGCACATCTGCCCACGCCTTGGCTGCACGCTCACGCCCTCGGCGCAGTGCCTCCATATCTGGTTTGTTGTCGTATTCCACAAACTCGATCAACTGCGCATCTTTGTATTCGTGCGTGAGCACATTGAACTTAGCGCGAATCCTTACCATCGCGGGTTTGTACAGACGATTGAATTTGTCTTTTTGAATCACATCTTTGGTGGCTTGAACCGTCAGCCGCGTGCCATCGGGTAAGCGCATATGCGCATTAGCTACGGCACTGCCGCCCAAATCCTCAATCTCACCGCGCAAATAGCGCTCTACTTGAACCCATTGATCTGCATCGTCTGTGCGGTAATCTGATCGGCTGTCAATGACGATGCTTTGCGCGAGCGCCGGCGACTCAATCACAAACTGAGCTTGTTTATTTGCCAACAATCTCTTCTGCAATCGCAGCACCACCTCACGGCGTTTGGCTTGCAGGCCATCAATGATTTGGCCGGCAGCTAGCAATGCCAAATCGCTAAACAACGCAGCAGAGTGCAGCGGTGCAGTCTGCACAGCCAACGAGCCATGAATCACTGAGACTTGCAGCTGCGAAGTATTGACGCTCTTGTCATCCCCGCCACGCACAAACTCTTCCACATCGCGGCTGAAATCCCGCAAAGTAGCTAGTGGCACGCGCTCTGGGCTGATGTCGTAGCCAAGAGAGCTGTCACTCAGTTTGAAGGTAACGGGTTGTGCGTTCACAGAGCAGATTTTACGCTTTGGTTGATTTCTCAGAGCGCGCCAAATTCAGCGCCAGCAGGCGCTTGAGAATTTCCTCGTCAGCCATCGCGGGGGAGTAATCGGCCCAGCCGTAGGCCTGGGCTACTGCTGCGTCTAGCTGCTCATGCGCGGATTGGAGCCATTGGGCTTTGCCTTCTGCTTTTTGGTTGTAGAGGTTGGTGAGGGTGCGTTGGCTCAGGGCTTTGAGGTCGCGCTCGCTCAAATCGTTGCGGGGCAAGATGCGATCGGGGTAGGGGCTGCTTGCCATGCCCAGTGGCGTGATCTCGCTCTCGCGGCGCGTCCACTCGGGGGGATTGAGCCAGACTTCGCGCAGGGTGTGGAGGCGATGGGCGGCTTGGGCGATTTTTGTGGCTTGGGCTTTCAGGGAGTTGGGGGAGCCGGGTGAGCTGACTGAGCTGACTGAGCCACCTGTGTTGGGTGCAGACGCTGGCGCAGTGTTTACTATGTTTTTCATAGCGCTCTGCGCATATTCTATGCCGGCTAACTGCTCTTTTTGCTCAAAATCTTTGCCTTCGAGCTCAGCGGGGATGCATGCGCCGCTCTCAAGCATCTCGGTGCGCTGATGCGCGGTGTCGCGCGGCGTGAGGCTATTTGGGAAGGGGAAGGTTTCAAAACAGGTGGTGGGTGTGTAGCGCGGATCGTTGCCCACGCCCAGCCACGTACACATGCGCAGCGACCACAGCTCATGAAAGCGGCTGTGCAAGATGCCGAAGGTGGTGTCGTCGGCGCGGGCTGTGGCGAGCGTGGC
>JAYSRZ010000134.1:0-1977 GCA_043720775.1 Variovorax sp.
TCGCGTCTGATCTCGATGAAGCCACGCGCAAGCAGCTTGATCGCGGCGCGCGCGTGACTGAGCTCTTGAAGCAAAAGCAATACAGCCCGCAATCCATCAGCACGATGGGCGCAACGCTGTTTGCAGTCAACAAAGGCTTCATGGATGATGTCGATGTAAAGAAAATCTTGTCGTTTGAGTCTGGTCTGCAAAGCTATCTCGCAGACAAGCATTCTCCAATGCTTGCGAAAATCGAGAGCACCAAAGCGCTTGATAAAGATGCCGAAGCTGAATTGATGGCCGCAGTTGCTGCCTTCAAAAAGACCTTCGCTTAAATCCCATTTTTGACAAAAACCTAACACCCTAGGAGTCAACAATGGCATCAGGCAAGGAACTACGCACCAAGATCAAATCGGTGGAAAACACCAAGAAGATCACCAAGGCCATGGAAATGATCTCGGTCTCCAAGATGCGCAAGGCGCAGGAGCGGATGCGCGCAGCACGGCCCTACAGCGAAAAAATTCGCTCGATTGCCAACAACCTCGGCCAAGCCAATCCTGAGTATGTGCATACCTTCATGAAGAAAAACGATGGCAAATCCATCGGCTTCATTGTTGTGACCACAGACAAAGGTTTGTGCGGTGGTTTAAATACCAATTTACTTCGCGCTGTGACGACCAAATTGCGTGAGACACAAGCCGCTGGCAAAACGCCTAAAGCGGTTGCCATCGGCGGCAAAGGCTTGGGCTTTTTGAATCGCGTCGGCGCAAAAGTCGTCTCGCACATCACGCATTTGGGTGACCGCCCGCATCTGGACAAATTGATTGGCCCGATGAAGGTGATGCTCGATGCGTATGCGGCAGGCGAAGTCAGCGCGGTTTATCTTTGCTACAACAAGTTTGCCAGCACGATGAGCCAAGTGCCCACAGTGGATTTGCTCCTGCCACTCTCGGCAGAGCAAATGCAAGCCGAATCCAAAGCAGCAGGCAATCAGCATGCTTGGGATTACATCTATGAGCCCGATGCGCAAACCGTGATTGACGATTTGCTCGTGCGCTATGTGGAAGCATTGGTTTATCAAGCAGTCGCAGAAAACATGGCCTCCGAGCACGCAGCTCGTATGGTGGCCATGAAAGCTGCAACAGACAACGCAGGCAGCGTGATCGGTGAACTCAAGCTCGTCTACAACAAGACGCGCCAAGCAGCGATTACCAAAGAATTGTCAGAGATCGTCTCGGGCGCAGCGGCCATCAGTGGTTAAGCGTTTGGCACAGCATCAATTTCAAAGCAATAAGTTTTAATTTAATCGGAGCAAAACAATGGCTCAAGCTAATTCAGGTTCAGGCGTTCAAGGCAAAATCGTTCAGTGCATCGGCGCTGTGGTTGACGTGGAATTTCCACGCGACAAAATGCCAAAAGTTTATGACGCGCTCAAGATGGACGGCACTGCGCTGACCCTCGAAGTGCAGCAGCAATTGGGCGACGGCATTGTGCGCACCATCGCACTTGGTTCATCCGACGGCCTGCGTCGCGGCATGGTCGTCACTAACTCTGGCGCATCCATCATGGTGCCCGTGGGCAAAGCCACACTCGGCCGCATCATGGACGTGCTGGGCAACCCAATTGACGAGCGCGGCCCAGTAAGCGCCACGCTCACCGCTTCGATTCACCGCAAAGCGCCTACGTATGACGAACTCAGCCCTTCGCAAGAATTGCTCGAGACCGGCATCAAGGTGATTGACCTCGTTTGCCCCTTCGCCAAAGGCGGCAAAGTGGGCTTGTTCGGCGGCGCTGGCGTGGGCAAGACCGTGAACATGATGGAGCTCATCAACAACATCGCCAAGGCGCACAGCGGCTTGTCCGTGTTTGCTGGCGTGGGCGAGCGTACTCGTGAAGGAAACGACTTCTATCACGAGATGGCTGATTCCAAAGTGGTGGATCTGGAGAACCTTGAGAACTCCAAAGTCGCCATGGTCTATGGCCAGATGAACGAGCCAC
>JAYSRZ010000135.1:0-1967 GCA_043720775.1 Variovorax sp.
GAGCGCGAATACGAGCGCATCCCTTATGAGCCGCTCACGCAAGATGTGTTGGGCATTCCGATCCGCAAAGTCGTGATTCAAGTCGAGGCCGGGCGCAATATGGCTGTGCTGGTGGAAGCTGCTGTGCGCAATACCATTTTGCAGCTGCGTGGGATTAACACCTTTGATGATTTCGTGGAACGCCAGCGGCGTGCGATGGATCAGGACACGTAGGCGTATGTTTTTAAGCATTTTATGCACTAATCCCTTATGAATACTGCGTGGAGTGCTATGAAAAATATAGTCATCAAGGGCTAACGAAGTCACAAAAAAAGCGCCTCAGGAGGCGCTTTTTTAACTGCGAAGCGTTTTACTTCTTCAGCGAATCGCGGATCTCACGCAACAAGACCACGTCTTCGGCGGGTGCTGCAGGAGCTGGCGCAGGCTCTGCTTTTTTCATCTTATTCATCGCTCTGACCATTTGGAAAATGATGAAAGCCAAAATAATGAAGTTGATCAAAATCGTGATGAAGTTGCCATACGCAAACAAATTAGCGCCCGCCTTGGTCAAGGTGTCGTAGCTGGCGATGCCTTCCACAGCTTTAGCGGGTGGAGAAAGCATCACAAACATCTCGGTGAAATTCAAACCACCAAAAATCTTGCCTACGATGGGCATGATGATGTCTTTCACCAGTGAATCCACGATTTTTCCAAATGCTGCCCCGATGATCACGCCCACCGCGAGATCCATCACATTGCCCTTGAGAGCGAAGTCTTTGAATTCTTGCATCATGCCCATTTGAAATACTCCTTTTATTTGGTTTTACCGGGGCGCACCGGCAGTTGTTTACTACCAAAGTTATCATTTAGTAATACGCCAACGCGCAGTATCACCTTAAAAAGTACGCTGTCAAGTCTGAAATGCAAACTTTCTGAACGGCTCTTGTCATGTTTGGCTTGAGAAAAGTAGGTTTTGCAGAGCTGCACTTGAAATCACTAGCTACGCTCCGCTACAATTCAGGGTTCTCCCTTAAACACCCAAAATACTGAGGAAATCCATGAGTAACGTGGACTCATCCAAGCGAACTTGGATCATTACATCAGCTTGCGCAGGCGCTGTCGGTGCTGGCACGGTTGCCGTACCTTTCGTTAGCACATTTTCGCCGTCTGAAAAAGCAAAAGCCGCAGGTGCTGCTATCGAAGTCGATATTTCCGAGATCAAACCCGGAGAGAAAGTGGTGCGCGAATGGCGCGGCAAGCCGGTGTGGATCATGCGCCGCACGCCCGAGCAGCTTGCATCATTGGCCAAAACGGAAAGCGAATTGGCCGATCCTAAATCACTGCGCAAAGCCGACGAGACCACGCCGATGAAAGAGACGCGCAATACGCATCGCTCCATCAAGCCTGAGATTTTCGTGGCCGTGGGCATTTGCTCTCATCTGGGCTGCTCGCCCTCAGACAAGCTCGAAGCAAAAGCAGAATCGTTTGATGCCAATTGGCAGGGCGGCTTTATGTGTCCTTGCCACGGCTCCACCTTTGACATGGCAGGCCGCGTTTATAAAAACAAGCCTGCGCCAGACAATCTGGAAGTCCCACCGCACATGTACCTCAGCGACACCCGTTTGCTGATCGGTGAATCTAAAGTAGCCTGAGGCAAAACACATGGCTGAAATGAAAGACATCTCCCCCAACGCTGCTGTTGGCGAAAAACTCCTCAATTGGGTCGATAACCGTTTTCCCGCATCCAAGCTCTACAAAGAGCACTTGAGCGAATATTACGCACCGAAAAACTTTAATTTTTGGTATTTCTTCGGCGCATTAGCTCTGCTCGTGCTCGTGATCCAAATCGTCACCGGCATTTTCTTGACGATGCACTACAAGCCGGATGCGACTCAAGCTTTTGCTTCTGTTGAATACATCATGCGAGACGTGCCGTGGGGCTGGCTGGTGCGATATATGCACTCCACAGGCGCTTCTGCCTTCTTCGT
>JAYSRZ010000136.1:0-5487 GCA_043720775.1 Variovorax sp.
GCCAAAGGCAAAGGCGAGCACGACAAACGCAACACAGCAGCCGAGCGCGAAGGCAAACGCGAGGTGGAGCGGGCGATGAAGGTGCATAACCGTTGATACTATATTTTTGATAGCACTCAACGCAGATTCTATGACGGCTAACTGCCTAAAAGGCTTTTAAATACACCATGAAAACTCTTTCTAACACTGCCGTATCCATGCTCGATCTCGTGGCCGTGCGCGAAGGCGGCAGCACAGCTCAGGCTTTGCAGATTGCGCTGCAAACAGCGCAGCATGTCGAGCGCTTGGGCTTTACGCGCTATTGGCTGGCCGAACATCACAACATGGCAGGCGTCGCCAGTTCATCGACAGCCGTGCTCGTTGGCCACATCGCAGGCGGCACGAAAATGATTCGCGTGGGCTCGGGCGGCATCATGCTGCCCAATCATGCGCCGCTGGTAGTTGCAGAAGCGTTTGGCACGCTCTCTGAGCTGTATCCCAATCGCATTGACCTAGGCCTAGGCAGAGCGCCCGGCACGGATCAATACACGATGCGCGCATTGCGCCGCCACAACACCGAGAGCGCTGATGATTTTCCGCGCGAAGTGGCCGAGCTGATGAGCTACCTCGCGCCTGCGCAAGAGGGGCAGCGCATCACGGCGCATCCGGGCGCGGGCACGAGCGTTCCAATTTGGTTGCTGGGCTCTAGCCTGTTTTCTGCCCAGCTCGCTGCGCAAAAGGGCTTGCCTTATGCCTTTGCTTCACACTTTGCACCCGCGATGCTGTTGCAAGCGCTCGATATCTACCGCCGCACATTTAAGCCCTCTGCGCAATTAGCAAAGCCCTACGCCATCATCGGCGTGCCCTTGATCGCTGCGCCCACGGATGAAGAAGCGCAGTTTCTAGCCAGCAGCGTGTACAAGCGCGTCTATGGCATGTTGACCGGGCGGCGAGGCAAGCTGCCGTTGCCAGATGCTGACTTCATGGCAAGCATCGATTACGCTGGCCGCGCGGCCATCCACGATTTTCTAGCTGCTAGCGTGATCGGCTCGCCTGAGACCGTGCGCGAAGGTTTGGAAAATTTACTTGATCAAACGCAGGCCGACGAGATCATGTTCGTCTGCGATGTGCATGATCCCGCACTGCGCTTGCGTTCACTTGATATTGCAGCGCAAGTCATGCGCACTTCACAAGAAATACGCGAGCCGGCGTTAGCTTAAATGCTGTTTGAAAAAGCCCATGGTGCGCTCCCAGCTCAGCTTCGCGGCAGCCGCATCAAAGCGCGGTGTGGTGTCGTTGTTGAAGCCGTGTTGTGTGCCGGCGTAAACATGCGCTGCGTGACGCACATTGGCAGCTTTTAACGCAGTCTCATACGCTGGCCAAGCGGCATTGATGCGTTCATCTACGCCAGCGAAGTGAATCTGCAGCGGTGCTTTGACTTTTGCCGCTTCTTCCGCAGCGGGATGGTTGCCATAAAACGGAATGCCTGCAGCCAAATCGGGTAATTGGGTGGAGAGGTAATGCACCATGCCGCCGCCATAGCAAAAGCCGACTGCGCCGATTTTCCCCGAGGCGTCTGGGCGAGCTTTGAGCGCGGCGTAGCTCGCTAAAAAGTCTTGCCGCGTTTTGGCTTGATCTAATTTTGCAAACTCTGTGCGGGCTTTGTCTTCATCGCCGGGGTAGCCGCCCAAAGGCGTGAGCGCATCGGGCGCGAGGGCGAGATAGCCATCAAGCGCCAAGCGGCGAGCGATGTCTTCAATGTGAGGATTGAGGCCACGGTTTTCATGAATTACCAAGACGCCTGGCAGTTTTCCAGTGGCTCCCGCAGGCTTGGCCACATAAGCTTTGATGCTGCCATAGCCGTTGGGCGAAGCTATTGTGATCATCTCGGTCGTGATGCGCTTGTCATCTTTGGCGCTGATTTGCGCGAATGCGAAATTCGGTTGTAGCGAAGCCAGAATGCCCACGGCGGTGAGCCCGCCAACAGCGAACTTTTGCGCGCGGTCTAAAAAGCCGCGTCGGTCTAAATCCCCATGCACATACGCATCAAACAAAATCAAAAGCTCTTGGTCAAAATCGGCTGCGGTTAGGCGTGGTGTAGTTTGCGTCATGCTGGTCTCCAAATTGAAGGCTTCATCCTACGCTTTTTTGTGCGATGTGTGAATGCAGTACTTCGCACATCTTCACTTTGTCTAAAATCAAAATAATAGGAGAAACCCATGAGCAGCTTCCACACGACCATCGACACCAGCATGCCTCGCTCGCTGGATCTGAAATCAGTGCAGAGCTTTGCTGAGTTTTATCCGTTCTATCTCACGGAGCATCGTGATCGCACATGCCGGCGGCTGCACTTTATGGGCAGCTCGCTTTCTTTGGGTTGTTTACTGATGCTGATCGTCAGTGGAAGCATTCTGTGGCTGCTCGCTGGCCTCTTATGCGGCTACGGTTTCGCATGGATCGGGCACTTCGGATTTGAGCACAACAAGCCCGCCAGCTTCAAACGCCCGCTGTATTCTTTCATGGGCGATTGGGTGATGTACAAAGATATCTTGACAGGAAAAATCAAGCTTTAAGCCAGCGAGACTTCTCGCAAATGCTCAGCCGTGGTGCTCGGCAAACCAAAAAATTCTAAGTAAGCAGGAATTTGCTCATAGAGCATGTCAGTGCCGATCTGTGTGGGGCAGCCCCGGGCTTTGGCAGCAGCAAGGAAGGCGGTGATTTCTTGAGCCATCACAACTTCGCCAACGAAGGTCTTGGCATCTAATCGGCTGATATCAATGGGCAGCGGATCACCTGCTTTCATGCCCAGCGGCGTGGCGTTGACAACCAGATCAAAGCCTGCGGGATCGTTGCTGCCGGTGCGCACTTTCACGCTGGAGAAATTCTCGTGGATACGGCTGGCGAGAGATTCGCTGCTGGCAGCATTGACGTCATGCAAAGCGATTTCGCCCACGCCTGCGCCAGCCAGCGATGCCGCAATCGCGCAGCCCACGCCGCCTGTGCCGACAACCAAGGCACGCTTTCCAGCCAGGCCGAAGCCCTTGCGCTGTACACCACGCACGAATCCTTCGCCATCGAACATATCCCCATAAAGCTTGCCATTCGCGCCGCGTTTGACCGCATTGCACGCGCCCGCCACGCGCACAGCAGTAGAGACGACATCGAGCAAGCTCACCACGCTGACTTTGTGTGGCATGGTGATCAATGCGCCGCGCATGTTTTGCAAATCGAAAACAGCAGGTAAAAACGTCGCAAAGTGCTCAGGCTTGCAGCCCATCGGCGTGACCATCGCATTGATGCCCGCTTGCTCAAAATACGGGTTGTAGATCAGCGGCGCTTTGAAGCTGTAGGTCGGCCAGCCAATGTGGGCGATGATTTCTGTGTTGCCGTCAATACGCATGTGCAGGGAGATTCTTGAAGCATTTTGAGCACTTAGCCGGCGTATGACCTGCGTGAAGTGCTATCAAATTAATAGTATTAAGCTTTTGTGGGTGTGACTGCAGACACTGCCGCTCGAATGCCCAGCAAATAACTCTCCAAGCCGAATCCCGCAATCTGGCCTTTTGCAATCGCGGCGATCACCGAATGATGGCGGAACTCTTCTCGCGCATGAATGTTACTCATATGCACTTCAATAATCGGGCATTTCAAAATCGCCAACGCATCGCGCAGGCCAATGCTGTAGTGTGTCCACGCGCCAGCGTTGATCACCACAGCCGCAGTGCCATCGCCAAGAGCCGCATGAATGCGCTGCGCCATCTCGCCTTCGATGTTGGTTTGGTAGCAGCTCACATCGTGGCTCAACTCTTTGCCTAGCGCAATGCAGGCCGCGTGAATATCAACAAGCGTAGTCGTGCCATAGGTGGCTGCATCGCGCTTGCCGAGCATGTTGAGATTGATGCCGTTTAAAACAAGGATTTTCATGATGTGTTTCTGACCTAAGAATCTGTTGATTTAGCTTGCAAATTTTATGCTGCTGAATCACTACGAACCGTTCGCTCTGAGCTTGTCGAAGGGTTTCGACAAGCTCAACCCGCACGGGAACGAACGATTCGTGTACGGAGCTCAATAGTTCTCGATTTAACGCTTGGCCGCAGCAGATGCTGCCAAGAACTCATTGACCACCTCTGCGCCTACTTGCGCGGCGTATTTGCTGATCACGGGCTTCATCTTCTCGACGAACTTGAGCGTCTCAGCAGGTGAGAATTCTGTCACGAGCATCCCGGCTGTTTTCAGGTCAGCCAAGTCTTTCGACAAAGCAGCGCGATTAGTCTGGCGCTGGAAGATGCCTGCTTCTGCAGAGGCATCGTTAAAGAGCTTCTTCTCGTCAGCAGACAAGGTATCCCACAGCTTCTTGCTCACCATCACGGACTGTGGGTTGTACACGTGCTTCGTGAGCGCCAAATGCTTTTGCACTTCAGCAAACTTATTGCCCTTGATCGTAGGAATTGGGTTTTCTTGTCCATCTACCGCTTTGTTTTCCAACGCGCCATAGAGCTCGGGGAAAGGCAAAGGCGTTGGGTTGGCATCGAGTGCTTTGACCCAATCCAAATTGATCGGATTCGGAATCACGCGAATTTTCAGGCCAGCAATGTCTTCCACTTTATTCAGCGGCTTTTTGCTGTTGGTCATGTTGCGAAAGCCCAGCTCCCAGTAGCCGATGCCGACGATGCCTTTTTCTTCCAAGCGTGTGTGCATTTTCTTGCCAAACGCACCATCGACGATTTGATCGGCCACGGTCTCGCTCTCAAACATGAACGGAAAATCAAAAATCGCAAACGCGGGCACTTGGCTTGCCAAAATGCCGCTGTTCATCACAGCCATTTCAATCGTGCCACCTTGCACGCCGCTCACATGAAACTGATCGTTGCCCAACTGCGCAGCGGGAAACAGATTGACCTTGATCTTGCCACCCGATTTAGCTTCAACGATGGACTTGAAACGATCCATGCCTTGCACAATGGAATGGCCCACAGCATTTTGCGTGCCGAATTTGATCGTGCGCTCTGAATAGTTTTGCGCAGAGGCTGTCGCCATGGCTACCAAAGCAACGGTAGCAATCACGCTTTTAACAAACAAACGTTTCATAAGAGTCTCCAAAAAATATTCACAGCACGCTACTGAAAAACGGGGCATACGGCGTGCTTTCATATGCTTTGTCTAAAAACTAAAACGCCCGGAGGGAACACCCGATATCAGGCTTATCCCTCATCTAACCACCTAAAAACTTCGCTGGCCAAATCACGATTTGCGGGAAAAGCACCATCAAGAACAACAAAATAAACTGAGCCACCATAAACGGCAATACGCCACGCGTGACCTTATCCATACTGATCTTGCCGACGCCCGCCACCGTGTTGAGCACCGTGCCCACAGGCGGTGTGATCAAACCAATCGCGTTATTGATGATGAAGAGTACGCCGAAATACACAGGATCGATGCCAGCGGCCTTCACCAAGGGCATGAGCACCGGCGTGAGAATCAAAATCGTCGGTGTCATATCCATCG
>JAYSRZ010000137.1:0-5465 GCA_043720775.1 Variovorax sp.
GCAAGCGATGCGCCAACGCCCTTCATGCGCCACGAATACTTGGCCGCAATGCACACCTCAGGCTCGGCCGTCAAAGAAACCGGATGGGATGCACGCTTCATCGCAATCTATGACAAACAATCCAACGAACTGATTGCCGCTTGCCCGCTGTATTTGAAGCCGCATTCGTATGGCGAATATGTTTTTGATTTTGCATGGGCTCGCGCGTATCAAGAGCATGGCTTGGCCTACTACCCCAAAGCCACAATGGCCGTGCCGTTCACACCTGTTCCGGGCAGTCGGATTTTATGCAAAAAAGGCTTTTCAAGCACGTATTTACTGCGTGAGGTGCTCACTTTTTGCGAGCATGAGAAGATTTCATCTGTACATGCTTTGTTTGCCTCTGATGCAGATCAAGCCGCTGCAAACGAGGCCAAACTCATGCTCCGCGAGACGGTGCAGTTTCACTGGACGAACATCGCCCCCACGCTCTGCGCTATCGCGTCACCGCTGCCGCCAGAGGGGACGCATGCCGGCACGGGGCGGCCCAGCGCCGTCACAGCAAAACACGAGAGCTTCGACGCATATCTCGCCACACTTGCTCAAGACAAACGCAAAAAAATTCGCGCCGAGCGCCGCAAGGTGAGCGAGGCGGGCGTGAGTTGGCGCTGGGCTCGCGGTGCAGATATCTCGAATGCCGATTGGGATTTTTTCTACCAATGCTACGAGCGCACTTACCTTGAGCATGGCAACGCACCCTATCTCACGCGCGAATTTTTCCAAAGCATGCAAACCAACATGCCCGAGAACTGGCTGCTCTTCATCGCCGAGCATTCCGGAAAATCAATCGCTTGCAGCTTGATTGCGATTCAAGATGGACATCAGAGCACTATTAATTCAATAGCACCTCACGCAGTATCCACGGGTTCAATCGGCCAAAGTTGCTTAAAAGTAGCCTATGGTCGCTACTGGGGCGCTACTGCCCGCGTAGACAGCCTGCACTTTGAAGCCTGCTACTACCAGCCACTGCAATGGTGCATAGAACACGGCTTTGATCGCTTTGAAGGCGGCGCACAAGGCGAACACAAAATGGCACGTGGCCTGCTCCCCGTCGTCACACGCAGCGCCCATTGGCTGGCGCACCCGCAGTTTGCTGATGCGGTGAATCGCTTTTTAGAGCGCGAGACGAACGGCATTGGCGAATATGTGGAGCATCTGGCGCAGCGCAATCCGTTTCGCAGCTCACCAAGCTAGCAACAAGCGAACACAAGTGACAAGGACGGCTCATCAAGCTGGTAGGAGATGTGACAATGCAACATCGTTTTCAACTGTTTGCCCTATGCCCAACAAGAATCCCGCAGCATATTCGCCCAGCCCGAGCCCGAGCCCGGAGCTACAAGCACCTGGCTTTGGCTTACTAGCTATGGAGTTTCGGGCGTTTTGGGAATTCGCAGCCGTCTTGCCAGCCTGGCCTGTGCTGCAACGAGCGCCAGCCAGTGATGGCCACAGCGTGATCGTGTTCCCCGGCTTAGCAGCGAATGACACATCCACTGTGCCACTGCGCAGATATCTCAGCAGCTTAGGCTACGACGTCACGGGCTGGGATCAGGGCAGCAATTTTGGCCCCCGCGCGGGCGTGCTGGATGCGATCAAAGATTTAGTGCGGCAAGCGCATGCGCAATCGGGCCGCAAGGTCAGCCTCGTGGGCTGGAGCTTGGGCGGCGTGTATGCGCGCGAGATTGCCAAAGAATTGCCGGATCTGGCGCGCTGCGTGATCACGCTGGGCACACCTTTTTCCGGCAGTCCGCGCTCAACCAATGCTTGGCGTTTGTATGAAATGGTCAGCGGCCGAAAGATCGAGCGTGAAGCGCATCATTTTGAGCTCAGCAAAGCGCCCCCCGTGCCAACTTCCAGCATCTATTCCAAAACAGATGGCATCGTCGCTTGGCAAGGCAGCATTCAGAGCGCAGAGCGCGGCTTAGGGCACAAGCAGGTAGAAAATATCGAAGTGCTCGCCAGCCATTTCGGCATTGGCCTGAACCCCAGCGCGTGGTGGGCTGTGGCGGATCGGCTCTCTCAGCCTGAGGGCAAATGGAAGCCTTTCACGAAGCCAAAGATGCTGGGCTTGGGCAGCTTGGTGTTTCCGAGCTGAAGCTTCGATTTTTAAGAGAAAACGATGCTTAGCGCCCGTAGAACCTGCGTGAGGTGCTACTATTTTTATAGTGCGCCACTAAGCTCGTAAAAACTGATCCGTCACGCTTAAGCCAGCCGCTTGCATCATCGCGGCATCCATCTTTTGCCCCAGAAGCTGCTCGCGCAGCCACGCGGTGCTGATGCTGGCAATGCGCGCGTGTTGCGAGCCTTCAGCTTCCAAAGTGGCTTTTTCGCGGCGCAAGATGAGCGAGCTGGGAATGCGCTTTTCGTTGCCTGCAAACGTGGCGTGATCCGCACCATCCAGCCACAGCAGCGCTTTTTTGCCCGCAGGAATTGCGTCATACACACTACGCCGGCTCTCTGGCGTCTCGCCGTTGCCCAGCACCTCGCCATCCAAGCTGCCCGTGCAGACGAGAAAAGGCCGAGTCACAGCGGCCATCTCTTTGCGGCTTTGCTCCAAATTGTTCTTATTGGCCAAAGCCGGGCTCATTGCCACAAACGCTTTCGGTTGCGGATCTGCGCCGCTGAAGCCATTGCGCTGCCAGCCCGCGATGAGCATCGCCGTTCGTGCGCCAAATGAATGACCGCCGACGGCCAGTTTGTCTGCGGGCAAGCCGCCCCAGCCGCCTGCCCCCGAGGCTTTGCGCCGATGGATCTGCGCAATCGCAAAGCGCACATCGTGCATGCGAGAGACCAGTTGTTCAGGATGCATCGCCTTTTGCACTGCCGCAAAACCGCCTTTGAGCGAAGCCGCATCACTGCCCGGATGCTGCAAATGCACCACCAGCAGCCCCGCCTGCGCCCAGGCCTTGCCCCAAACATCACCGCCTGTATTTTTGCCGCCCAAGCCATGCGAATACACCATCAGGCCCAGCGGCTTGCCGGAGGGCCAACGCAGCAAAATGGGCAGCTCCCGCGCGCGAGCAGCATCAAGCCACATCTCGGTTTGCACCTCTGGCAAAGCTTGCGCAGCTGCTGGTAGAAAGCCTAAGCCAAGAGCCAAGCCCGCTTGAAGAGATGCGCGGCGTGAGAGGGCAAATGAGTCGGCTTGAAAAGATTTGGAATTCATCTGCAGAGCTTTCATCAGTTCAGCAATAGATCATCATGAATTAACGCCCGTATCGCCCCTTGGCTGACACAATAGCCATTGCATACACATTCTTTACCCGCTAGACACATGAGCACAGCACCACAGCAAGTCAACCTCAGCTCTCAAGACGATCCCGATGGCCAAATGCCCATGCCGTTTCCTGCGGCAGCGCATTACGCCGCACAAGTGATGGCATGGGCGCGCGAGGCTGATTTCACAGGATTAAACGTGCAGCGCGGCCTCGCCTATGGAGAGCATCGCTTGCAGCGCTTTGATGTGTTTTCCCCGCAAGCTTCAAGCAACGCGCCTATCCTGATCTTCTGGCATGGCGGCGGCTGGACGAATGGCTACCGCGAGTATGTTCATTTCATGACGCGGCATGTTTGCAGCTTAGGCATCGTGCTGATTGCGCCATCGTATCGCCTCGTCACGAGCCACAAGCTGCCTGCCGCGTTTGACGATGCGCTGGCCTGCCTTGCGCATGTGCATGCCCATGCCGGGAAATTTGGCGGCGATGCGGGGCGTATCGTGTTGTCTGGCCATTCGGCAGGTGGGCATTTGGCATCGCTGGTTGCTCTACGTGGGTCTAGTGGCTTTGGTGGGTCTAGTGGCTTGGGCAAGCCAAGCGCTGCGCAGGGCAGCATCCGCGCCTGTCTGCCGATCAGCGCCATCATGGATTTGCATCATCCCTCGCCGCCGCCGGGCAGCTTAGAAGAGCGGGTGTATCGCCTCGTGCTGCAAGATCCACTCGATGATGCGGCGCTCAGCCCTGTCCATTGGGTGGATAGCCGGTTGGCTGGTAATCGCATCCCCTTTGAGCTCACCATCGGCAGCGAAGATAGCGAGCGTGTGCGCCTGTCGAATCGGCGTTTAGCTTCGCTCCTGAAGGCGCAAGACTCGCCCGTCGCGCTGCACGAGCAAGCCGGCCAAAGCCATTTCGATACTCACACTTGCCTTGCGCAGGCCACACACCCTTGGTATTCATTATTGGCGCAGCATGCTCACAACACTCCTGTGGCAGTTCCCACATGAAACCGTACTTAGGTCAAACATGAAGTGCAACGCGCTGTAAATTGATTTAGGCTTTGAGCATTGTTCATTGAGGAGTTTTTATGAAGCACTTGTCTCGCCGCCATCTTCTTGCTACAGCCGCTGCCAGCGCTTTGGTTCTAGCGCCCGGCCTTGCTCAAGCGCAGGCCTACCCTGCTAAGCAAATCAGCATCATCGTCTCGTATCCCGCTGGTGGCGATACCGATGCGCTGGGGCGCTTGTTTGCAGAAAAGCTCTCCGCACGCGTTGGCCAAACCGTGGTCGTAGAAAACAAGCCCGGCGCCAGCGGCACGATTGGCAATGCCTTCGTCGCCAAAGCCCCTGCTGACGGCTACACCCTGCTCATGACGCCGAGCACCATCTCTTCTGCCCTGCTCGTTCTCAAACCCGGCACAGGCGGCGCCTACGACACCGTAGGCGATTTCGAGCCCGTCTTCCACATGGGCACGCAGCAGCTCTTCTTGGTGGTCAACTCACAAAGCGGCATCAAAAACGTGAAAGATTTAGTGGCCGCAGCCAAGGCCGACAAAATCAAAACCTACGGCAGCCCCGGCAGCGGTAGCCCGATGCACATCTTGGGCGAAATGTTTAACAAAACCGCTGGCGTCAAAATCCAGCAAGTGCCCTATCGCGGCAGCGCGCCGGCGGTGGTCGATCTGATTGGCAATCACATCTCCTTCATGTACACCACGCTCGGCCCCGTGCGCCAACACATCGAGCGCGGCACGCTCACCAACATCGCCGTGGCAGATAGCGCCCGCTCCCCATTTGCCCCCAACGTGCCCACGCTAGAAGAGCAAGGCATTCGCGGCACGAATTTAGGCGCTTGGCAAGGCATCATGGCCCCTAAAGGCACGCCAGCAGCAGTGGTGAACATGCTCAACGGCCACTTCAACGAAATCATGAAGCTGCCCGATGTGCAAGCCCGCATGGCCCTGGCCACCACCGTGCCCACAGGCGGCGAGCCCCGCTATCTCGGCCGCACACATGCCGCCGAATACAACCGCATGGCAAAAGTCATCGCGGATAACGGCATCAAGGCCGACTGAAGCAGCCATTGCAGCATTCAAGGCAGTTCGTGCGATAATTCAACTAGCTGGAAACGTGACCGAGTGGCCGAAGGTGCTCCCCTGCTAAGGGAGTATGGGGTGTTGAGCCTCATCAAGGGTTCGAATCCCTTCGTTTCCGCCAA
>JAYSRZ010000138.1:0-5445 GCA_043720775.1 Variovorax sp.
TCATTGATCGTCACCCAAGCGCTGCCGCAAGTGATGCGGATGCGGCTCGCAGTCGTCGGGCGCAACGCCAAGGCCTGCGCGGGCGCGAGCACGAATGCACCAGCGCGGGCATGCAGGCAAGCGGCTTGAGAAACAGCGATTGATGCAATTTGAGACATTATTTTCTCCTTCAATGGACATGAATAATGCGTCACAAGCGCTTGACAGTCCAATGAATTCGAGCCACACTATTATTGTGTTTTAAGCATTAGTGAAAGAGCCTGACATGTTGCATTCCCAAACTCACCTGCGCACCCGCCCCATCGGCGCAGGCAATCTGCGCGCGTTTGAGGCCGTGGCGCGGCATTTGAACTTTCGCGCTGCCGCCGAGGAAATGGCGCTCACCCAAAGCGCTGTATCGCGCCAAATCCAGTCGCTTGAAGAAGAAGTGGGCACTCAGCTCTTTAACCGACATACCCGCAGCGTAGAGCTCACAGCCGCTGGCATGGGCCTGCTCGGCGCCGTTGCGCCCAGCCTAGAGCGCATCGACAGCAGCGTGCGCCAGATTCGCACTAGCCTTGGCCGCAAGCATGTGGCGCTAACGACTTTTGCTTCTTTCGCATCAATGTGGCTCATCCCGCGCTTAGAAGCTTTTCAAAAAGCCTCGCCCGATATTGATTTCCGCATTGATGCGTCTGACGTATCGGTGGACATCGAAACAGCCGACGTGGATCTGGCGCTGCGCTATGGCCCCGCGCGCAGCATGCCCGCGCATGCAATTCGCCTTTTCGGCGAGCAGCTCACGCCCGTGGCCAGCCCGTGGCTCTTAAAAAGTGAAGCCAAAATTAAAAGCCCCGCAGACTTGGCCAGCTTCACCTTGATCGAAGCTGGCGACGCCCACAGTTCGCATTTAGACTGGCTCAGCTGGCAAAGATGGTTTAGCCGGCAGGATGAGAAAAATAGCGAGCAAAACCCCGGCCACAAACATGTCACAAAAATCGCCCCCAAGCGCTGGCTCTATCTCGGCTATGCCTATCAAATGACGCAAGCTGCGCTCAGCGGCCAAGGCATCGTACTTGCTCGCACATCACTGGTTGCCGAGCAGCTCGCCAGCGGCGATCTGGTCGAGATCCTGCCCCAGCTCCGCATGGATTCCCCCATGGCCTTCTGGCTCATCCTCTCCCCCCGCCAACGCAGCCTCACATCCGCCCGCCCAGAAGTCACCGCGTTTTGCACCTGGCTCAAGCTCCAAGCGCAAGAAACACGCAGGCTGATTGGCGAAGTACCGGAGAGCGATGTGGAGACGGGGTCGTTGGATGATTGATCTCGATGCGCAATAAATGTTGGAGTTATTGACAACATAAGCAATTGTTGTCAACATCTCCAACATGAAAGCAAAATTGCTGGTGCGCCAGCGCGTCATAGTCTCTGAGCGCGCCTTTGCAGAAGTGGTGATTTGGGATTTGCCCGAGCCGCTGGAGGGCAGCCAGCATTCTTTCAAAAACCGCTTGGCATTTGTCGTCGATGGTGAATGCGTCTTGCGCTACGACAACGAAGCTGGCAAAGGCGATCATCGGCATATCAACGGGCGAGAGCGGGCTTACACATTTGTATCCCCGCGCAAGCTAGCCAGTGATTTTTTTACAGACATTGAAAGGTATCGCCATGAACACATTGACGATTGACGTAACCACACTTGCAGACAGCCTCGCCAACATGGCGCAAGCCATGGAGCAGCGCAAACCGCAAAAGCCCAGATACAGCTTCGAGAGTGCCGCCACGCTCATGCGCACGCTTGGCGGCAAACGCTTTGACCTCATTCAAGCCATGAGCGGCGCAGGCCCCATCACCATCCGCGAAGCCGCCCGCCGCGCAGGCCGCGATGTAAAAGCCGTGCATGGCGATGTGCAAACTCTGCTGTCTTGTGGTGTGCTGGATAAAACGAAGGACGGCAAGATCGTGTTGCTGTATGACGCGGTGAAGGTGGAGTTTTTGTTGAAGGCGGCTTGAGCGCTAGTTCACAATAAATTTCCAGTAAGCTCAAACTATGGCGCGAATTTTTGACAATATCGAACAAGACTTGCTGGAGGCCCTGAAGGCGACGCTCAAGGTATCCAAACGCGCTGATTTTTGCGTAGGTTATTTGAATTTGCGCGGCTGGCAAGCGATTGATGAAGACATTTCGCCGTGGCAGCCAGAGCAAGGCCAAGTCTGCCGTGTTTTGGTGGGCATGCAGCGCCCGCCGCATGACGAGATTCGTGAGTTGTATCGGCTGGGCGATCAAGCGGCGTTGATTGATAACGCGACGGCAACTCGCCTCAAGCTTCAATTTGCAGCACACCTGCGTGAGCAAATTGTGCTGGGCATTCCAACTGGCCAGGATGAAAAGGGCTTGCGCCGTTTGGCAGCACAGTTACGCGCGGGGCAAGTGATCGTCAAATTGTTTTTGCCTTATCCGTTGCATGCGAAGCTGTATTTGTTGTTTCGCGATGATCTTAACAATCCTATTACGGGCTTTGTAGGCAGCAGCAATTTAACGATGGCGGGCCTGTCGCGTCATGGCGAGTTGAATGTTGATGTGCTTGATCACCTTGGCACTGAGAAGTTATCTCACTGGTTTGAAGACCGCTGGAATGAACGCTGGGCGCTCGATGTGTCAGCCGATTTGGCGCAGATCATCGAAACCAGCTGGGCGCGAGAGGAGCCGATTCCGCCGCATCATATTTACCTCAACATGGCGTATCACCTCAGTACCGAAGCGCGCGCTGGCCTGAGCCAATTTCGCTTGCCGGGGCGTTTTGAATCAGAGCTGTTTGAGTTTCAAAAAAGCGCAGTGAAGATTGCCGCGCGACATTTGCAGCGGCGCGGCGGCGTGATGATCGGCGATGTGGTGGGCTTGGGCAAAACCATGATGGCCACGGCATTGGCTAGGTTGTTTGAAGATGACTATGGTTATGAGACGCTCATCCTTTGCCCCAAAAACTTGGAGCCCATGTGGGAACGGTATCGAACGGAATATGGCTTACGCGGCATGGTGCTGCCCGTTTCTTTGGCTACTAAAAAACTGCCAGAGCTCAAACGCTACAAACTCGTCTTGATCGACGAAAGTCACAACCTGCGCAACCGCGAAGGCAGGCGCTACAAAGCGATTGCAGACTACATCAAAAGCTGCGATGCAAAAGTGATTCTGCTCACCGCTACGCCTTACAACAAAACTAAAACTGATCTTTCTAGCCAACTGCGCCTCTTCATCGATGAGAAAGCCAATATCGGCATCCGCCCCGAGCGGCATATGCGCAAGCTGGGTATTTCTGAGGCAGAGTTTGAGCGTAAAAATCAATGCAAAGTCAATTCGATTCTCGCCATTGAAAAGAGTGAAGAAGCGGATGATTGGCGCGAGCTGATTCGCCTCTACATGGTTAGGCGCACGCGCAGCTTTATCGTGCAGCATTACACGCAGGCAGACAACAAAGGGCGGCGTTATTTGCAAGGCGCAGATGGCGAGAAGCGCTATTTTCCTTTGCGCCAGCCCTTGTCGCTTACCTTCTCCGTCAATGAGGCTGATCCGACAGACAGCTACGCTCGGCTGTATTCCGCGCATGTGGTTGATCAAATCAATGCCCTGCATGTGCCGCGCTATGGCTTGGGGCAAGATTTGTACATTAATGCAAAAGCCGTCAAAGAAGCCAGCACCGCAGAGCGCAAGCAAATTGACAATTTAGGCCGCGCAGGCAAGCGGCTCATGGGCTTTTGCCGCACCAATTTGTTCAAGCGCTTAGAGTCAAGCGGCTTCTCTTTCCTGCAATCGCTCGACAGGCATGTCTTGCGCAACGAGATTTATCTTTATGCCATCGAGCAAGGCTTGAATTTGCCAGTTGGTGTGTTGGAAGCCAGCGTGCTTGACGCCGAGCTGATGGATGAGGATGCCGATGGCCTGCAGCTCGATATGGAGGCCTTGCTCGATGGCGATTTTGAGCAAGCCAATAATGCGGATAGCTTGCCAGACAGCATGGCGCGCGCCAAAGCTCTGTATGAGCAGTATTCCACGCAGTACAAATCCCGCTTCAAATGGGTGCGCCCCAGCCTCTTCAAATCAAAGCTCGCGCAAGATTTGGCAGAAGATACCGCCACGCTCAAAGCCATCATGCAAAGCATGGGCGAGTGGCAGGCCAGCCAAGACAAAAAGCTGCAAGCTTTGATTGATCTGGTCAGCCGCAAGCATGGCAAAGAAAAACTGCTCGTTTTCACCCAGTTTGCAGATACTGCACGCTACTTGGAGCGCGAGCTCAATGCTGCCGGTGTGACTCATGTAGAAGCCGCCACAGGCGTGAGCGCTGATCCACACAGCATGGCTTGCCGCTTTTCGCCCAAATCCAATGGCCAAAAGATTCAAGCCAAAGAAGAAATCCGCGTCTTGATCGCGACTGATGTGCTCTCCGAAGGCCAAAACCTGCAAGACAGCCGCGTGGTGGTGAATTTCGATTTGCCTTGGGCCATTATTCGCCTCATTCAGCGCGCAGGCCGTGTAGATCGCATCGGCCAGAAGGCCGAAGAAATTTTTTGCTATTCCTTCCTGCCCGCAGAAGGCGTAGAAAACCTCATTCGCCTGCGCGCCCGCATCCGCCAGCGCTTGGCTGAGAACGCTGAAGTGGTCGGCACCGATGAATCCTTCTTTGAAGATGAAGAAGCAAGCACGATCCGCGATCTTTATACCGAAAAGCAAGGCACGCTGGATGACACGGATGATGAAGTGCATCTCGCATCCTACGCATGGCAAATCTGGAAAGAAGCGACCGAGAGCAACCCAGAGATCGCTCGCATCATTGAGGCGCTGCCTCCCGTGGTGTATTCCGCCAAAGCCATGCAAGCTGTACGAGCTGACGTGCTCGCTGGCCAAAGCGCGAAGGCGCATGATGGCGGCGCGCTCGTCTATGTGAAATCGCCCGAAGGCAATGACCATCTCGCTTGGATCGGCGCCGATGGCAAAACCATCACTGAGTCGCAATTCGCTATCCTCCGCGCCGCCGAATGCGAGCCCGATACGCCACCGCAGCAGCGCATGAACCACCATCATGATCTTGTCGCACATGGCTTGCAGCTCGCCGTGAGCCAAGACAAAGCCGTGGGTGGCGGCCTAGGCCGCCCCAGCGGCCCGCGCCGCCGCAGCTTTGATCGCTTGAAGCGCTATTGCGAGCAACAGGAGCAAACTCTGTTTCAAGACGAAGAATTAGCCAAAGCGGTAGATGACATTTATCAACACCCTTTGCTCGAATCCGCCGCCGATTTGCTAATGCGATTGCTGCGCAGCGATGTGAGCGACGAAGAGCTGGCCAACGCCGTCAAAAGCCTGCGCGAAGAAGGCCGCCTCACCTACACAGAAGACGATGCCAAACTCCGCGAGCCGCGCGTGGTCTGCTCGATGGGCTTGCTCCCCGTGGAGGCGCTATGCCAGTGATACCAGCCCAT